>CAZMRG010000050.1:0-21306 GCA_964568655.1 uncultured Ignavibacteriales bacterium
ACTACAACATAAAGCAAAGTTACATTTGCAGTAGCCATTGTCATAATGTAAGCCGAAAGGCCAACCATAACTATCACAAGGATAATGTTAAATATCTGGCCCAGCGGAAGCGCGAAATCGCCGAATTTGCCTTCTAGCTTTCCCCATGCAATAATACTTCCCGAAAATGAAACGCACCCGATCATGAGGCCAAGCATAATAGTAAGAACCTGCCCGTTCATCATATTAGCGCCGGGATGATTAATACCGTAATGTGTAAATTCAACAATTGACATAACTGCAACGCATGCGGCGCCCATCCCGTTAAAGATAGATACCATCTGCGGCATTGCGGTCATTTTAACTTTCTTGGCTGCGAGAGTTCCCACTACTCCGCCAACAATCAGTCCGCCGAATATCCAAAGATAATTTCCTATAGCTTTTCCGTGTTCGTTCTTATATAAAAATATCGTTCCAAGAACGGCTAATGTCATACCTGCCGCCGCGATCAAATTTCCTTTGCGCGCCGAATCAGGATGACCCAATAATTTAAGGCCCATAATAAAAGTAATTGAGCCGATGAGATATATGAATAATAAAATATAAATTCCTGACATATTTATCTTACCTTACTTAGCCTTTCTTTTGAACATTCCGAGCATCCTGTCGGTAACAACAAATCCGCCGACTACGTTCAGAGTTCCTAAAATTACAGCAAAAAATCCGAGCACAAGAGCCGGAGTGTCGTTGGGATCGGCAAGTCCCATTACCAAAATAGCGCCTACTATAACTACTCCGTGAATGGCATTAGCGCCGGACATCAGCGGTGTATGCAGAATAGAGGGCACCTTGGATATAACCTCTACACCCAGAAAGATCGAAAGGATGACTACATATATCATCAGGATGTTTTCACCGATAAAATTTAATATACTTTCCATATTATCAAGCTGTTTTATTTATTAATTCCAATGTTGGTTTATGAACTATCTCGCCGTTATGCGCAATGCATGTTCCTTTTACAAGATCGTCCTCAAAGTTCAGGTTCACGTTCCCGTCTTTCACGATAAGTTTAAGGAAATTCAAAACGTTCTTCGAGAACATTTTGCTTGCGTCAGATGGCATAGTTGAAGCAAGGTACGAGTTGCCAATAACTGTAATGTCATTGTAATTCAATACTTCGTTATCTTTAGTAACTTCGCAATTACCGCCGGTTGATGCGGCAAGATCAACAATAACCGAACCTTTTTTCATAGCGTCTACCGTGGCTTTTGTAACAAGAAGCGGGGCTTTGCGTCCCGGGATCTGCGCCGTTGTAATTATCACATCGGCTGCGGCTGCATGTTTCTGGATAAGAGCGGATTGTTTCTGTTTATATTCTTCCGTTTGCTCAACGGCATAACCGCCCGCTTTTGAAGCGTCGGCTGCGCCTTCCACCTCGACGAATTTTCCGCCGAGCGAGAGCACTTCTTCTTTTACCGCGGGCCTTGTGTCAAATACTTCAACAACTGCGCCCAGCTTTCTTGCCGTTGCTACAGCCTGTAAGCCTGCAACGCCGGCGCCGAGTATTAACATTTTGGCAGGAGTAATGCTTCCTGCAGCGGTTATCATCATCGGGAAAAATTTCGCAAGATGCGTGGCCGCCATTAAAACGGCTTTATAACCGGCAACGGACGCCTGTGAAGACAGGATATCCATCGACTGCGCGCGCGTCGTTCTCGGGATAACATCAAGCCCGAATACTGTTACTTTTTTTCCGTTGAGATTTTTTACGAGATCTGGGAATAAGAGCGGCTGAATAATTGATAGCAGAATTTGTCCGGGTTTTAAAGCGTTCACTTCATCATCTGTAGGCTGATTTATCTTTATTACTAAATCGCTTTTTTCAAGAACGTCTTTTTTACTGAATACATCGGCTCCCGCATTTTTATAATCATCGTCGTAAGCAAATGAATTTTTTCCCGCATCTTTTTCTACAGCAACCTTCAAACCCAACTTTACAAATTGCCCGGCAACTTCCGGAAGAACCGCGACCCTTCTATCTGGGCCGGATTCTTTTAAGATTCCGACTAACATAGTCTATAGTATCCTCTCCTTGTGTAAGAACAAATAAGTTTAAAATAATTGATATGTGTAACCCTTCCATCTTACAAAAATACTAAAAAAATCATAAAATTCACAGTTATTTATTTTTACCTAACAAGCGTTAAGTTGCACAATTTTCGTTTGGCGCCATAATTGCTGGGTGTTTACTTTTAAAATAAATAATGTTTATATTGGGTTAAATTTTCCTGAAAATTCAGTTATTAAGTAAAAAATGAAGATAAAGACTAAAGGTCTAATATTCATTTTTGCGGTGGCAATTGTAGTACTTGCGCCCAGCAGCGGCAGGTATTACGAAAATTCTGTTGTTGTTCCGAAACTAACACTGAGTCCGACCTTCGGAATCGGCGTTCAAAGCGGAACGACAGTAACGGGAATTCCATGGCATGGCGCCAACGGGATAACTGAAACAGTGAACAGTATTATGGAGCGTGAAAGAAAACATCCAGTTCATTGGGATGGAAACGTACGCACGCCGAAAGATGAAGAAGACGAAGAGCTTCCGCAATTGCAGCAGAATCCGGATGCGCCTGAAATACCATACTGGCCGTATGATGCAAATTCGAAGAACAACGGAGTAACCGAAGGTAATGCGCCTCAAACTGTGGGAGTTTCATTTGACGGAACGCAAATTGGCGAGACTGTTGGTTATGTGCCGCCGGATTGCTGCGGTTCGGTAGGACCAACTCAAATTGTAGTGACATCAAACGGAAGATTAAAAGTATTTGATAAGACCGGCGTATTAGGCGCACTGAACACTACAACGGATAATTTTTTCGCATCGGTTCGATCAGCAAGCACATCAGATACTCACGTAAGATACGACAGGCTAACCCAAAGATGGTTCCTTACCGTTATCGACGTAGCAACTCCGGACAGAGTTTTAATAGCTGTAAGTTCAGGCTCGACAATTACAGGCGCGGCAAGCTTCACTTTCTTTTTTTTCCAGCATGACCTTGTGGGAACGACGCCAAATTCGGATACAGGCGGTTTCGCTGACTACGATACTTTAGGATTAGACAAATACGCTTTATATATCGGCGTCAATATTTTTAACGCGGCGGGAACTTCGTTTTTAGGTACAACCGGATTTGTTGTAAATAAGGCAAATCTCATTTCAGGAACTTTGACTGTTACCGCATTCAGACAGATGGGGACATCCTCAACCGGAATTTATACGCCACAGGGAGTAGATAACGATAACCCGAATTCGACTGAGGGTTATTTTATCGGAACTGATGTGGGAGTTTATAGTAAAATAAATATTATCAGGATAACAAACCCCGGGGCTACACCTTCCAGCTCCGGTAACATTAGCATTACAACACCTACAACATATGCGCCTCTGAATCAATCGGCGCTTGGCAGTTCGCATACTCTTGACGCACTGGACCACAGATTATTTGCCGCGCAGCTTAAAACAAACACTATAACAGGTACTTCATCACTCTGGACCGCGCAGAATTTAAGAGTTAATACTTCAGGTGTTGGTGGCAGCGCGGGTACAAGAAACGCCGCGAGATGGTATGAATTTACAAATATGACATCGACTCCGACATTGAACCAATCGGGCACATTATTTGATAATACGGCCAGCAATCCAAGGGGATTCTGGATACCAAGCGTAGCTATGAGCGGACAGGGCCACATGGCTCTTTCATGCAGTTCAGCAGGAACAAATTTCAGAGCTGATATTTATATCAGCGGCAGGCTATCAGGCGATGCAGCAGGCACTTTGGAAGCATACTCCCCTGCGGTTACAAGCTCTACAAACTATAATGCTCAGTCTGTAACTCCTCAGCGGTGGGGAGATTATTCACAGATCGCGGTTGACCCAACCGACAACATGACAATGTGGACATTCCAGGAATACTGTAATGTTGCGAACTCATGGTGCGTACATGTATTGCAGCTAAAGGCGCCGCCGCCTGCAACCCCGGTATCGGCAACTAATGTAGTTACAAACCAGTCATCGCTTACCACAACTGTGACAGGTTCTTCAGTTTCAGGTTCAGGATTTTACGACCCGGGCAGCGATGCAGGAGGGCCCGGATATACAAAGCGCCTAACCGCTTCAGCGACCGGCGGAATAATTGTTAACAACGTTACGTTCATTTCCAGTACAAGCGTTCAATTGAACTTAAACACAACCGGGGTTTCGCCCGGAACATATTCTGTGACAATAACGAATCCGGACGGGCAATTTTTGACCGGGACAAATATTTTGACTGTGGATAATTCCCTGCCGGTAACAATGCAGTCATTCAATGCAAGCGTGTATGCCGCTAACAGCGTTTCGCTTAACTGGGCGACAACAATGGAATTAAATAATTCAGGTTTCGACGTTGAGAGAAGCATTAAGGGAAACAATGACTGGAGCAGTTTAGCTTTTATTCCGGGACACGGAACAAGCAGCCAGGTGAATCATTATACATTTAATGATGAAAAACTTGGCGCAGGCAAATACGATTACCGTCTCAAACAAACGGACTACAACGGCAACTTTGAATATTTTAATCTGAGTTCGGATGTAATTATCGGAGCGCCTAATTCATTCAGCGTATCACAAAGTTATCCTAATCCGTCTAATCCAAAAGCAAGGATCGATTACCAGATACCGTTTACCGGACTGGTGAGCATTAAGGTTTACAATTTGGCAGGACAGGAAGTTACAACTATTGTAAACGAGACCAAAGACGCCGGGTATTATACTGCGGAATTTGACGGCACAAATCTTGCCAGCGGAATTTATATTTACAGGATTACAGCAAAAGACAATTCATCGCCTGAGAGTTTTACAAAGACGATGAAGATGGTCTTAGTGAAGTAGCAAGTTGCAGGTTGCAAGTTTGCAAGTAAAACATTTGATAATTAGTATAGGATGTTGGTGATAACACCAACATCGGCGAAACAATGATACGGGATAAAAGACTATCAAATCCTTTTCATCACAATAATTATAAATTTAATCAAAAGGAATATGAGGAAATTATATAAAGTTTTCATGGCAGTTTTTGTTTTTACAGCGCTGAGCGGCAGCTCCTTTAGCCAGGTTTTTTCAGCCGGCGATTATATTGCTGAACCATATTACGGAGATATGAAAGTTAAATTCTACACTGCTTCAACGGCGGCGTTATTCTATACATTTGACCTGGCGCCTGAATTCACAAATTTTCCTATTCCTTTCGGACCTGCAGGGCCAAACGCAACTACTATTTATAATGGGCAGCTATTCATCTCTTTCGATAAGGATGGAACCCAGGGCGGAGTTCTGATATATAATTACGGCGATATATACCCGGTCCGGAACGGCATCTCGCCGATCATCATTACTTCAGCATCTGTTGCGGGAATCGCAATTCATCCCGTAACCGGAGATCTATATGTGGCAAAATTTTTTACCGGGGCAAACAGCGGAATCATTACCCGTTATACAAAAGCGTCAGGTTATTCAACAGCATCTGCTTTTGATCTCCCTGTTCCGAATTATTGGGTAAATTACTTTACAGGAATTGCGTTTGACGCGGCAGGCAATCTGTGGACCGGAAGCCTTGATGAACACAGGGTTCTTTGTTTCACTGCATCTTCGGGTTATGATGATTTTTATATTATTGTAAATGGACCCGGATCATATCCGGCATTAATGCCTGACGGCGGCTCAGTCAATGTAAAGCTTTTCTCAGCCCCTGAAGGACTTGCATTCGATAACGCCTATAATCTGTGGGTAAGCAACAACAATGATGTGATTAGAACAAATAATCCGGGACAGGGTACCTTTGTAAAAATCAATAATACATATCTTACAACGCTTTTGACCCAGATCGTAAGTGGAACGCGAAACAACCCAAATGTTATAACTACTTATACGGTCCCGACTGCTTCAACCAGCGTGTACTATTTTCAGGACGCGAAGTTCGGAGGCTCGGCTTTCAAAGACAACACAATTTATCTAAACGACCAGGGAAATTCCAATATCTGGAAATGGGACATCACAACTGCATATAACAGCGCTAACTATACTGCTTCAGGTATTAATACAACTTATCCCGGTTTTGGAGGATTATCTTTTAATGATAATACTTTTCCTTTTGGCATAAGAACGATCTCGGAGAATGTTCCGGGCAGTTACAGCCTGAAACAGAATTACCCCAATCCGTTTAACCCGGCAACAAAAATTCAATTTCAAATTGCTAAAACCGGCAATGTAAAACTGGTTGTGTTTGATATTCTGGGAAGAGAAGTTGAGACTTTACTGAATGGGCAGCTTAATCCCGGAACTTATGAATTTAGTTTTGACGCATCACATCTGACCAGCGGCATTTATTTCTATAGATTAACAACAGAAGCCTTCACCGATACTAAAAAGATGATTTTGGTAAAATAAGTTACAAGTTTGCAGGTTACAGGTTATAGCTTTTAGAATTAACCGCTGATTTAACTTTGTAATGCCCGTTTCTTATATAGTTGCGGGCTTTTTTATTGTCATTTCTGCTTCAAATTCAATATTTTATTTAATACATTGTAATAAATAATCTCTCATTTTATCTTAGTAATTCACTTAAAATTCGGGGAGAAAACTTGATATTAGTCACAGGCGGAGCGGGTTATATTGGATCACATACGGTAAAACTTCTGCTTGATAGAGGGTTTGAGGTAGTTATACTTGATAATCTTTCGAGGGGACATATTGAAGCGGTGCCTAAGGGCGTTCCATTTGAAAAAGTGGATTTGCTTGAATACGATTCATTATTTTCAGCCATAAAAAAATATCCTGTAGATGCGGTGATACATTTTGCTGCATTTACTTATGTTGGCGAATCAGTTGCAGACCCGGGAATGTATTACCGGAATAATGTTGTCGGAAGTTTTAATCTTATCAACGCGGTAAAAGAAAATAACATTAAGAAATTTGTATTTTCGTCCACATGTTCCATTTACGGCAACCCCGTGAATATTCCGATATCGGAAAGCGAGCTTGCAAATCCCATCAATCCGTACGCGCGAACAAAATATATGATTGAGGAGATACTCAGGGATTATGACATGTCACATGAGCTTAAACACATCGCTCTCAGATATTTTAACGCGGCGGGCTGCTCGGATGATGCTTCAATTGGCGAGAGCCATGAACCGGAGCCGCATTTAATTCCGTTAATACTGTATGCAGCGCTTGGTATAAAAGAGAAAATAATGATTTTTGGCGAAGATTACGATACTGCCGACGGCACATGCATAAGAGATTATATTCACGTTAACGATCTCGCCGACGCACATTTAAGAGCGCTTGATTATATTGATAAGGTAAACAAATCTGACTATATAAACGTAGGGACCGGCAACGGATATTCAGTTAAAGAAATGATTGACGCGGCAAGAAGGATCACAGGAAAAGAGATCAGGTCTGAAATTGTGCCGCGCCGTGCGGGCGACCCTGCAAGACTGGTCGCGGAAAACTCGAAAGCAAAAAATCTTTTAGGATGGAGCGCTAAGTACGGGCTGGATGAGATCATTCAGACCGCGTGGAATTGGTATTTGAACAGAAAGTATTAAATAATTTATAAATTGCGAGGGGTTCCCTGCCTGCAGCAGGCAGGCGCTTTGCGGAACGACGCGGCAATCTCGGAACTTTGAACTAATGAGATTGATTCGCCCTCAAGTCGCAATAAAATAAGAGAGGTTGCTACGCCCCAATAAATTGGGGCTCGCAATTAAGGAGATTCATGAAAGGCATAATATTAGCAGGCGGCGCGGGTTCAAGGATGTATCCGATATCGCAGCTATACAGCAAACAGCTTACATTAATCTATGATAAGCCGTTGATATACTATCCCCTATCAATACTAATGCTTGGCGGGATAAAGGACATCCTTATAATTTCGAACAATGAAACCATCCCGTTCTATCAAAAGTTATTTAAAGATGGCAGGCATTTAGGGCTGAACATTGAATATGCAGAGCAAAAGGCGCCCAACGGAATAGCAGAATCATTTATTATCGGCGAAAAATTTGTTGGGACAGACGGAGTGACGCTGATACTGGGCGATAATATTTTCTATGGCAACCTGAGCTTTTTCCGGCGCGCAATTGAAAGAAAACACGGCGCAACCGTATTCGGCTACCGTGTGACCGACCCCGAACGTTACGGGATTGTAGAATTTGATGATAACGGTAAAGCTATTTCAATAGAAGAGAAACCCAAAAAACCAAAATCAGATTATGCCGTTCCGGGATTATATGTATATGATAACCGCGTTATCGGTGTATCTAAAAACTTAAAGCCATCTCCCAGAGGCGAACTTGAAATCACAGATGTAAACGTTGAGTATTTGAAGAAGGGCGAACTGAACGTTGAGAAGATCGGCCGCGGAGTCGCATGGCTGGATACGGGAACACCCGAATCCCTGCTTCAGGCTTCAAACTTTTTTGGAGTTATAGAAGACAGGCAGGGCCTGAAGGTTGCATGTATCGAGGAGATTGCGCTCTACATGAAATTTATTGACACCAACGGATTTAAAAAACTGATCGAAGGTATGCCTAAGTGTTATTATAAAACATACCTGGAAAAAGTACTCAGAGATCTGGAATAGATGGAATACAAAAGAACCTGGATAAATGATATTATTGTCATTAACCCTAAATCATTTTCTGATGAGCGCGGTTATTTTTTCGAGTCATTTAAAGAAAATGAGTACGTAAAAATTGGAATCGATTACAAATTCGTTCAGGATAACATTTCAAGATCTGTGAAGGGAACGTTGCGCGGCCTGCATTACCAGGTGGGCGAATATGCTCAGGGTAAGCTTTGCCAGGTTCTCAGCGGCGAAGTTCTTGATGTAGCGGTAGATATCAGGTTCGGCTCCCCTACTTTCGGCAAGTATGCAGCGGCTGTTTTATCCGGCGATAACCACGACCAGATTTGGATTCCGCCCGGTTTTGCACATGGTTTTTCAGTTCTCTCAGCCGAAGCCGTTTTTCATTATAAATGCACGCAATATTACAGCAAAGAGCATGAGCGTTCGATCTATTATGCAGATAACGATTTAAAAATAGACTGGAACGTTACAAATCCTTTAGTCTCGCCTAAAGATAAGGAAGCAAGATCATTCAAAGACATTGATAAAGATTTTGTTTTCTGATAATTACTGATCCGGAAATTCCGCATATTTGTTGAAGTGATCAAAAACTATTAATACTATTTAATGGCTAAGAATAATAATTCTATTTTTTTTACAGAAGGCTCAAAAGTCACTCAGGACTCAATGCAAACCCAGTTTGCCGAACACTTAGAATACGACCTTGCTAAAGACAAAAATACAGTAACCAGTCATGACGTTCTGATGGCGCTGGCTCTATCCATAAGGGACAGGCTTGTAAGAAACTGGATAAGAACGCAGCACCAGTATTTCCAGAGCAACGTGAAGATGGTCCATTATATGTCGCTTGAGTTTCTGATGGGAAGCCTGCTGGAACATTCTCTCAGTAATCTTGGTCTGTCCGAAGAAATCAATAAATTGATGAAAGAATTTGGCTATGACATTGAATCGATAATAAAAGAGGAGCCTGATATGGGCCTTGGCAACGGCGGTTTGGGCAGGCTTGCGGCATGCTTTATGGAATCGATGGCAACGCTTGAAATCCCCGCGCATGGTTACGGCATAAGGTATGAATTCGGAATTTTTGAACAGGATATAGAAAACGGTTACCAGATAGAAAAACCCGATCACTGGCTAAGATACGGCAGTCCATGGGAAATTGTACGTCCAGAAAAAACTTATACCATTCAATTTAACGGAACAGTTACAGCAGAATGGGACGCAACCGGAAGGGAGCGCTTTAAATGGGTTAATACAGATAATGTTCTGGCTGTGGCTCACGATATCCCTGCGCCGGGATACCAGAATAAGACCGTAAATACCTTAAGGCTGTGGCAGGCAAAAGCCACAGATGAGTTTAACTTAATAGATTTCAACCAGGGCAACTACCTGGCCGCGGTTGAAGGTAAAAATATCTCTGAAACAATTTCAAAAGTTCTATATCCAAATGATTCAATTCCTTCCGGGAAGATATTGAGATTAAGGCAGCAATACTTTTTTGTATCGGCAACGCTGCAGGATATCATAAAACATTTTAAACTGCTCAATAAAGATTTTAAAGCGTTCCCGGATAAAAATACGGTACAGCTAAACGATACGCATCCGGCTATCGCAATCCCTGAGTTAATGAGAGCGCTGATGGATATAGAAGGGCTTGAATGGAACGATGCATGGGATATAACCACAAAAACTTTTGCTTATACTAACCACACAATTGTGCCTGAAGCTCTTGAAGAGTGGCCCGAATCGTTAATGAATACTTTGCTCCCCCGCCACATGCAGATCATAGAGGAAATCAACAGGAGATTCATCGAAGAGATCAAGTCAAAGTATTCAAAAGATAACGGCATAATTGCCGGGATGTCGATAATCAGAGAAAATGGCGGCGGCGATAAAAGCGTAAGGATGGCGCACCTGGCAATAGTTGGCAGCCATTCGATTAACGGCGTTGCCGAGCTTCATACTGAAATACTCGAGAAGTATCTTTTCAAAGATTTCTATAAACTTTACCCGGAAAAATTTAATAATAAGACAAACGGGATTTCGATCAGAAGATTCCTTAAGGAAGCCAATTCAAATCTATCAGAACTGATCTCAGCCAGCATTGGCGATGAATGGATCAAAGACCTGGGCAAGATAAAAAAGATCGAGAAATTTATTAACGACAAGGGGTTTAAAGAGAGCTGGCGGGAAATAAAGAAATTAAATAAAATAAGGCTGATTGATTATTTAGGCAGCCAGATAAACCTGCAGGTAAATCCTGATTCGATGTTTGATGCCCAGGTAAAACGTTTCCACGAATACAAGAGGCAGATGCTTAATGTTCTTCATGTAATAACGCTTTACAACAGGATCAGGCAAAACCCAAAATCGGATTATGTTCCGAGAACGGTTATATTCGCGGGTAAAGCGGCGCCTTCTTACGTGATGGCAAAACTGACCATCAAATTAATTAATTCGGTAGCCGATATTATTAACAACGATAAAGAAACGGGCGGAAAGTTAAAAGTTCTTTTTATTAAGAACTACGGAGTAAGCCTTGCGGAAAAAATCATACCGGCTTCTGACCTATCGGAACAAATATCCACTGCAGGATTCGAGGCATCAGGCACGGGCAACATGAAATTTGCTTTGAACGGCGCGCTCACAATTGGCACGCTGGACGGCGCTAATATTGAGATCAAGAATGAAGTCGGCGATGAAAACATTTTCATCTTCGGCAATACAGCCGATCAGGTTTTAGACATCAGGACAAAAGGATACAACCCGGGAATCTTCTACGAAAATGACGCTGAGCTGAAAGCTGTTGTTGATATGATAGCTTCGAACTTCTTCAGCGCAAATGAAAAAGGGATATTCGATCCTATTGTATATGATTTGCTTCACAAGGATTATTACCAGGTTATGGCAGATTACCGTTCGTATATAGAAACTCAGAAGAAAGTAGAAGCTGAATATATGGACGCTGAGAACTGGACAAAAAAATCTATCTTTAATGTTGCACGCATGGAAAAATTTTCAAGCGACAGGGCGATACGGGAATATTCAAAGGATATCTGGAAAGTTCAGCCGATGAAGATAACGCTTAAATAAAGTAAAAAGGCAAAAGTGAAAAGGCAAAAGTGAAAGAACAAATGGCAAAGTCAAAAGTAAAAAAGGCAAACGTAAAACGAAAACTTAAAAAAGAAAAACAAGACAAATCTGTAAGAGACAAATAGTATTTAAAGAGTAATAAAATATGTGAAATCAGAAAAGACAGCCCACGACTTTAGTCGTGGGTTTTATTTTAAAAAATTACCCCCTAACCATTTTAACGGTTTTAAAAAATAACAGCAATAAAGGAATCCGGCTAAGCTTCCAATTCCTGTAAAACTTTTTCCGCTTCAATCACTTCCTGGCATGGAACCATTACTTTAAGCTCGTTTACCATATGGCCAGCCGAATCTCCGGGCGCTTCATATATAGTGTAAATTATCCAGGAGCCGCCATTTTGTATTGCCCTGGAAAACATGAAAGGATGGAGCCCCGCTTCTTCCAGACAGGTTTTTATATATTGCGTATGCGCTTCGTCAGGCGAACCGCCGAAAACCCGCGCCATACCTTCATAAATTTCATAGTTAAAATGGTCTGCGCATAAAAAGTGTTTGTTGTTTTCGCTTCCGCACTCGCTGCAATATGGCAAAGCGCAAATTATGCAAACGCCGTCAGCGCTAACATCGGGATGATTTGTACATTTTACATTTTCAATGAAAAGGCTTCCGCAGTTGGGGCAAAATTCGTCGTCTTCTTTTACTTCGCTCGCGCAATTAGGGCATTCGAATATTTCATTTTCTGATTCACTCATAAGATTAGTATTTTAGGATTTCACAAATCAGTTTTAATAAAAATCCATCTTGTATCCGGTAGTAATATTAATAAATAGAACATGGAGTTACCGGACGAATGGAAATTCAATAAAGATATAAAGTCTTACTTAATCTCCAGTTCTTTTAAAACTTTTTCCGCTTCCAAAACTTCCTGGCAAGGAACCATAACTTTGATCTCATTAACCAGGTGGCCGCCTGAATCTCCTTCGGCTTCAAAAAGAGTATAAACAAGACGCGAACCCCCTTTAGGCTGCGACCTTGAAAAAATAAACGGATGCATACCTGCCTGTTCCAAACATGACTTTATGTACCCGGCATTTGTATCATCAAGCATGCCGAAAACACGCGCCATACCCTGATATATCTCATAATCAAAATGGTCTGCGCATAAAAAGTGTTTGTTGTTTTCGCTTCCGCACTCGCTGCAATACGGCAAAGCGCAAATTATACAAACGCCATCCGCATCAATGGCGGGATGATTTGTACATTTAACATTTTCAATGAAAAGGCTTCCGCAGTTGGGGCAGAATTCGTCGTCTTGTTTTACTTCGCTTTCGCAATTAGGGCATTCGAATATTTCATTTTCTGATTCACTCATGATATTAGTATTTAATATAGCATTAATGAGTTGATTCAAAGTTAACTAATAGCTGACACAACGGATAGTCAATAAAACATTCATCCGGCGGTTTAAAAACGCCGGATGAATAAATATTCATATCAAATCCTACTTTTTCTTTTTCCCATGTCCCTGGGGTCCATAACAATTATCCATGTTTACAGTAACCTTAGTTAGCGCATCGCCGCCGGGCCAATACACATTTAGTGTACCTCCGTCACATGAACCATTATCGGCTGAAACGTCATAATAACCTGCGCTTAATCCAATTAAGTTCACACAGGCAGAAGTATTCGTGCCAGGACCAGAAATACCGGTACTAACAACAACTCCGTTTTGTTTAGCGGTAACGTTGGCTGGATTTGTCCCTATGCAAACAACGGTCAGACCAGCAGGACACCATGCGCCTTTCGCTGATGTTTCATTATAAATAGCTCCTGAGTCGAAAGTAAAGCCCATTAAAGCTATTGTAATTAAAACTAATGATGAGATTAATAATTTTTTCATGATTACATAAAATTTAGGTTATGAATTATTTTTTTAAAGTATTTATTAAACTGTAAAAATGAAATTTGATTGTTAATTACAGGAGGAGGCCTTGGTTCGATTGGGAACGCTGCCAAAAATCTTGCAGGTTTTAGAAATAATGGGAAATAATTATAGGAATTGTTTTGAAAATAATTAATAATATAAAGATGTAAAAGTTTCACACTTTTAAATGTACCCATAAGGGTTAACTCCCCAGCTAATTTAAGTTTAAAATATAGCGGGAAATTTTATTTGTCAATACCTTTTTTTATCGTGGCAAATTCTATAGCGGTCTAATTTGTACCTGGGACTTACCTGTCTTTATTACAAACCAAATCAAAACTATTCTATTACCCCAAATTCATGGTAGGAAATTCTGGAATAAGTCTTTACCCTCTGATTCGGTATTTATGGCCATCCGGCTTCAAATGAAAAAGCAGGCTGTTAGCCTGCTTTTTCCTTGAAAAAATTAAATGATTAGTAATTATTGCAGTTCAGGGTGATCGGCCATTTCAACGTGGCCCTCTTTCTTTTTGAACATCTCGCCAAATATTGTATATAATGTGGGTACAAAAATCAATGTCAGGAACGTAGACACGGTCAGGCCGCCAATAACGGCTATTGCAAGAGGAGCCTGAGATGACTCGCCGCCCACGCCTATAGCCATAGGTATCAAGCCAAGCACAGTGGCAAATGTAGTCATAAATATTGGACGCAATCTTGTTCTGCCTCCTCTTACAACTGCTTCGTACAATTCAAGCCCGTGATCTTTTCTCAGTTTGTTTGTATAGTCAACCAATAATATTCCATTCGATACTACAATGCCGACCATTACAATTACGCCTTCAAAAGAGGTTACAGAGAGCGTTGTATTTGTCAGGAACAGCATCCACACTACGCCTACCATTCCGAGCGGAACAGAGAACATAATTATAAACGGCTCAAGAAGCGATTGAAACTGAGAAGCCATTACCATGTAAACAAGTATAATAGCAAGACCGAATGCAAGTATAAGCGCTGTGAATGTCTTATTCTGCTGTTCAATATTTCCGCTTAGAGATATTTCAAATCCCGGGGGCCTTTTAATACCGTCCAGTTTTTTTTGTATATCGGCGGCAACACTTCCAAGATCCCTGTTAATTACATTTGCTGTTACTTCGTTCAGTCTTTGCTGATATTTTCTGTCAACCTGAACAGGAGATGCGGTTTTTTCAATTGTGGCAATGTTTTCAAGCTTAACCAATGTCCCATTTGTGCTTGGCAATGTAAGCTTTCTGATATCATCTATATCTCCACGGTAATTTTCAGACATTCTAACAAGTATGTTGTATTGGTTACCTGTCTTAGGATCGCTGAAAAGAGAAGCTACCGTTCCGCTCATTGCCCCGGCAACTGTGTTGGCAATCTGTGAAATGCTGACTCCAAGCGCGCCTGCTTTAACGCGGTCAATTTTTACATTCAGCTCAGGAAGGTTTATATCCCTGCTGATCTTCACATCGGCGGTGCCCTGAACAGATTTGACCATTTCAAATACCTGCTGGGCAAGCGAATCAGATACTCCGAATTCGTACCCAAGTATAGTAACGTCTATCGGAGCGCTAGAACCAAAATTCAAAAGGAATTTCAGGAAGCCTCCTGTATTCGCGAAAATCTGCCCGCCGGGTATTGCAAGCAACTTGGGCCGCAGCTGATTTACTATTTGAAATACCGATCTTTTTCTTTCATTAGGCGGCGTTATTGAAACATTAATATTAGCGTTGTGGCTGCCTGAATTTGATCCAAACAAATTGCCGCTTCTCGCATTCGGCACGCCTATATCGGAAACTATTGTGTTAGCTTCAGGCACTTCCTGTTTTATCAACTGCTCAACTTTCTCTACAAACTTTTCAGTCTCTTCTATCCTTGTTCCCACCGGCAGTTTTATAGTTACGCTAAACTGGCTTTCATCCGATTCGGGGAAAAACTCGGTTCCGATAAATTTAAATAAGAAGAACGAAACAGCCGAAAAACCAACTATGCCGAAAACAACAAGCTTCTTATGCCTTAAAGCGCCCTGAAGCGACTTCGCATAAAAATTATCCATCGCTTCAAGCATCTTTGTTGCGAAGATCTGAAAACGGTCAATAAGTTTTCCTGAATTCGGGTCAGGTTCTCTTTCCGGCTTAAGCGCCCTGTAACATAAAAGCGGCGTCACGGTTCTGGAGACAAAAAATGAACCAAAAAGAGCGACGGTAATTGTGATGACCAGCGGAATAAACAACATCTTGGCAATACCGGTTAGAAAAATTACCGGCAGGAATACAATAACCGTAGTAACTGTTGATATAAAAATCGGCGAAGCCACTTCGCTTGCCGCATCAAGCGTAGCCTGCAGTTTAGATACGCCTTGCGACTTCATAAGATTAAAGTGCCTTGTAATATTTTCAAGCTCTACAATAGAATCGTCTACAAGACGCCCCACCCCGAGCGCCAGTCCGCCAAGCGTCATGATATTTAAAGTTGTGCCGCTAAAGCGGAAAAATATAAATGTCAGGAGAATGGAAAGCGGTATGGCGGTAAATATAATTATGGTGCTTCTGAAATTTCTGAGAAATACTATAATTACCAGCGTAGCAAGAAATGCGCCAATCGCGCCTTCCCGAAGAAGTCCGTTTATGGAATCTCTTATATAAGAACTCTGGTCAAATGCAGTTGACGTGGTAACATTAGAAGGCACATCGCGAAGATTCTTCAGAGTTTTAAGAACGTTATCAACCACCTCGACGGTATTCGAGCCGGGCGCTTTTTGCACCCTCATTGTGATGCCGTGTTTTCCGTTATTACGGATTAGCTCGGTCTGCTCCTGGTATGAATCCTCTATCCTTGCAACATCTCTTACTCTTATGGGGATACCGTTAACAATCTTAATTGGAATATCGCCCATAGGTTCAACAACGTTGAACTGGCTTTCGGTTTTAAGAGAATAATCGTACACGCCTGTTTTCAGGTCCCCTGAAGGTAGTATTAGATTCGACGCTGAAACTGCGTTAATAACATCCTGGAGAGCTACGCCCGCGCCTTCCAGCCGGTTCCTGTCGGGGGTAATATGAATTTCCCTTATCCGGCCGCCGACAACCTGGGCAAATGCTACGCCCGGAATATGTTCAAGCTGCGGTTCGATAGTGTTATACGCTAGGTCATAAAGATCGCGTTCATCCATATCGCTGCTTAAAGCAACCTGTATTATCGGAACGTTGGTTATATCAAATTTAAGAGCAAGCGGCTGGGATACGCCGGTCGGAAGCACATTTAATACCCTGTTTATTTTTTGTATTACATCAATTAGCCCAATGTTGGTATTGGCATCCCAATTGAAATAAATACGAACCTGTGCGACTCCTTCGCGGGTTGAAGACTGAACGTAACTGATATCGTTTACCGAACTTACAGCTCTTTCGATTGGAACTGTAACGCTTTGCTCCATATCAATCGGCCCGGCGCCGTTAAAAAATGTTATAGCTGAAACTACCGGAATTTGTATATCGGGAAGCATATCGATAGGAAGCTGTTCAAAAGAAACAATACCCAATACTAAAATGGCTATGGAAGCCATAAGAGTTGTGATCGGATATTTAAGCGAAAGACGGGTTATCCACATATTATTTTACTATTTTCACCTTAGCTCCATTTTTTAACAGAGCCTGCCCGGAAAAAATTACCCTGTCATTATCTGATAGTCCTGATATTATCTCGTCGTTATTATCCTGCTGGATTCCGATAGTAATATATTTTGACTGGGCTGTTGAGTCGGTTCCAACCATATAAACGAAATTACCGTTATCATCTTTCAGAACGCATTGCGCCGGTAAAATGAGTGCATTTTCAGATTGTTGAATGACAAGCTGAATACTTACAAACATTCCCGGCTTAAGTTTGCCATCTTTGTTTGTAATATCGATCTCTACCGGCATTGTCCTTGTGTTTAAATCGACCTGCTGGCTCATTTTCTTTAAAGCCGCGGTAAATACTTCGCCCGGGTAAGTACCGGAAGTCACCGTGACGCTTTCAACTTTATCAAGCTGCGGAATATCTTTTTCAAGAACGTTAACCATAACTTTGATCTGCCTGATATCGGCGATAGTAAAAATGACCGAGCTTTGAGTGGTTCCTCCTACTGTGACGTATGAGCCGCGGTCAAGAAGCCTTTTAGTGACATAACCGGATATTGGCGCGGTTATAGAGCAATAAGATAAAGTCGTTTCGGCGTTTCGCAAATTAGCCAGAGAAGTTTCAACCTGAGCCTCAGAAACAGTAAGCGTTGTTCTTGCGTTATCCAGATCGCTTTTCGCAACAAGCCCCTTATCATAAAGCTCTTTATTACGTTCCCAATTGACCCTGTTGTTTTCGACTGTAGCTTTAGCCTGCTTATATAAACCTTCATTCTGTCGTTCAGTCTGTTGATAGATTGACCTGTCAATCGATGCCATGAGCCTGCCCTGATTAACGTAATCCCCGATATTAACATAAATTTTTTCAATATTTCCTGCTACGCGTGAATAAATATTTGCCTGCTCAATTGGCTGTACATCGCCTGTGAAATTCAATTTCTGCTGAAGCGCCCCGCGGGTTGGAGAGGTCATCTCTACGGACGGAATAACCTGATTTTGTTTGGTTGAAGCCTCAAGATTGGCCTTAACGCGGCTGTAAACAAGAAATGCCAATCCTATTATGATTATGATTGCAACAACTAAGATAATTTTCTTTTTGGACATTAATTAAATTGAATAGATTTGATCATATAAGAAAAATGTGGTTAAACACATAAATGAATCTAGCAAAATACCCAGATTATAGTTACAAATAAAGTCTCTTACAGCAATATTAACAATTTTTTACAAATCTACAAAAGAATTAACAACATATATCAAATTAGAATTACCTTTTTGAATTTATCGTTCCATCAAGCCGGCTTTAAATAAAACAAAATATATTATAATTAATTTAATGCCTTCTGTTGCTATATAGTAATAAGTTTCTAAATGTTCCGGAAGTTCCGAATAATTTTTCTGCAAATTGACTGTTCTATATATTTCAATATATTTCTATGCACCATATTGATTAGCTACGATTAATGTATGGGTTATTTTCGTTATTTATCTAAGCGTAAATAGTTAATTCCTGTGAATTTAGATTGTTCCAAGGAATGTAAGTTCTCCGGATTTGTCAAATCTATCCGGTTTCCTAACCATATCTTAACGGATGGTGTGAGGTGATAATTGCATCAAAGCCTTTTAACATACCGGCCGGAGCGAAAATCAATATTGAACTCAGCGCCGTGTGAGTTGTCAAGGGTTATTGTCCCTTCAAGCTGCTCGGTCAGCGAGCAAACAAGCTGGAGCCCCAGGGAGTTAGTCTTTCTGAAATCAATATCGGCCGGGATACCTTTGCCGTTATCTCCTACCATGAGTTTGTATCCCGTTTCATCTTCCCTGTCTAAACTGATACTTACAACCGAATCTCCGCTTCCGTTGAATGCGTATTTCAGCGAATTGGAAACAAGTTCATTTATGAGAAGTCCGCAGGGAATAGAAGTTTCAATGTCCAGGAATATTCCGTCTATTTTAATGTCATAGCTAACTTTAGCTGAAGGAACGTTAAAGCTTGCAAACAGGTCCCTTACCAGCTTTTTAACATAATCGCCGAAATCTATTGAAGACAGGTTCTCGGAGTTGTAGAGATTCTGATGGATCAGAGACATAGCCCTTATCCTTCTCTGGCTGTCTTCAAAGATAAGAATGTCGTCTTTGTTTTTCAGGAACTGTGATTGAAGCTTAAGCAGGCTTGAGACTATTTGCAGATTATTCTTTACTCTATGATGGATTTCTTTCAGCATTGTCTCTTTTTCTTTAAGAGAGTTCCTTAGCTTTTCATCCTTAGCTTTTTTCTCGGTAATATTTTCCTGAATTGAAAGATAGTGCGTTATTTTGTTTTCGGCATTCTTTATAGGCGTAATTGAGACCGATTGCCAGTACAGATCGCTATTTTTCTTTTTGTTCAGAAGTTCGCCGTACCAGACTCTTCCGTTCAGGATCGAATCCCACATATCTTTATAAATTTCAAAAGGAGTAAAGCCTGACTGCAGCATTCTGGGGTTTGCCCCTATGACTTCTTCCGATGCGTAACCCGTAAGTTCAATAAATCCCCTGTTCACATATTCAATCTTACCATCCAGATTTGTTATAATTATCGATTCAGGGCTTTGCTGAACGGCTGTTGACAGTTTAAGAAGTTCTTCTTCAGATTTTTTCCTCAGTGTATCATCCCGGTTAATAGTGATTATTACTTTTTCACCGTTGTATTCAATCAGAGAAGCATTATAGATAATATCCATTACAGAGCCGTCTGATTTTCTTTGTTTTGTCTTGCCGTTTTTTACGCTTCCCTTTGCAATCAGTTCTTTAATCTTTTCCTCCCCTAACTCAGGATTGACGCTCAGCTCGACCATGCTTTTGCTCAGAAATTCCTCTTTTGAAAAACCGTAAAGCTCGCAGGCGTTTTGGTTAGCGTCCAATATTTCCTCGGTCCACGGCTTTAATACCAGTATAGCGTCGTTTGCCGACTCAAAGAGGTTGCGGTATCTTTCTTCGTTAATAACAAGTTCCAGTTCAGCTTTCTTTCTTTCAGCAATTTCGCTTTGGGCTTTTTCGTACAGCCGCGCATTATTTACCGAAGAACTGACATGCAACGCAATAGATTCAAGCAGCTGTAGATTACTTTCATTGTATGCATCTTTCCTTCGGCTGAAAACCTGCATAACGCCAATCACTGAATTATCTATTTTCAGGGGCACCATCAAAGCGCAATTTTTAAACTCAGAATCTTCAGGAACTTCATCAACAACATTCCCTTCAGCGTTGACGAAATATTTGGTTTTCATATTAACAATATGTTTCCTGAGATCGTTCACTAACAGAGATTTTCCTGTAAGTACAACGCTGCTTTGAGTTCCATGACCTTCGGGTTCAAGCGGCAGCTTCGGAAAGCGGCTTACATCAATCTTCTTCTCACCGCTCCATCCGGCCAGGCAGCTAATTAACTTTTCATCGGGATTATATGATGATAAGTACATGCTATCGCAATCCATTATACCGCTGATGAAGCTGTGAATAGTATCATAGGTTTCTTCAAGGTTAAGCGATTTGTTAAGTCGTTCGCTGGTTTCATAAAGCAACCTCAGTTGTTCGCTCGCCTGCCTTATTATTTCTTCCTGTTTTTTCCTTTCGGTTACATCACGGTTAATAGACAGGATTGCAGGTTTCCCGTTATAATCAATTATAGAAGCATTGTAAAGAACATCAACTTTTCCGCCGTCTTCGGTAAGATGCGCCGATTCTATATTCCTGACCGATCCTAATGTTTTAAGTCTTTCATTATTTATCTCCCCCTTTTTCACGTCTAATGTAAAACTCTTCATGCTCTTGCCAATCAATTCATGTTTGGCGACGCCGTACATCTCGCATGCCTTAATATTTGCATCGAATATTTCTTCGGTTTCGGGATCTAAAACAAGTATTGCATCGTTTGCATATTCGAACAATTCCCTGTGTTGTTTTTCGGATTCAACAAGAGCTTTTTCAGC
>CAZMRG010000051.1:0-21062 GCA_964568655.1 uncultured Ignavibacteriales bacterium
GAACGTTTCGAAATGCCCAATATTTATGCCCTGAATTTTGTTCTGCATAACACTTTGGGCGGCGGCGGAACCGTATCTTTAAAGAATGACGCCCAGGGGAAAACGCTTGCATCAGCGTTATTAATGATGGAAATAGAAGTTTGAATAAATCCTTTACTATTTACTTTCCGGGAAACGATTCACGCATTAGGTAAAGCCTTGAATAGAAATACAACTCAGTCATTTTTTCGGATCAACCAATAAATTACAGATTCTCTTTTAAAATTTGTTTAAATAGAACATAACTATGAAAACCATTTTAAACACTAAAAGAACAGTTCTGTATTTATTCAGCCTGGTGTTTTTTATTTTGTCTGCTTACCAGCCAATGCACAACATTCCCGGCATCAGTAAAGACACTTTATTAATTCCCTACAGGAAAGCCGATTTGTGGGGATACTGTAACCAGAAGAAAGAAGTAATTATTCCGTGCAGATACAGCGAAGTAAAGCAATTCTCTGGCGGGCAGGCGCTTGTGAAGTTAAACGGCAAATGGGGATGCATAGATAGAACAGGCGCTAGTGTTATTCCTCCTGAATATGATGTGGTTTGGTCTTTCGATGATGGACTTGCGCCGGTAATGTTAAACAAAAAATATGGCTTTGTAGATAAAGAAGGCGCTGAAATAATTTCCTGTAAATATGATGAGGTATGGCCTTTCAGCGAAGGTTTAGCGCATGTATGTTTAAATGGTAAAGTTGGCTTCATCAATAAAGCCGGTGAAAATGTAATTCCTCTAAAATATGGTATGGCCTGGACTTTTGAAAAAGGGTTTGCCGCAATAATGTCAAAAGATAAATGGGGATTTATAAATAAAAGCGGCGTTGAAGTAATCCCGCCAAAATACGAAGATTTATGGGAATTTGAAAAAGGGTTTACCGCGGTAATGTTAAACGGTAAATGGGGATTTGTAGATAAATCAGGTAATGAAATAGTTCCCTGTAAATATGACGAGGTATGGTATTTTAAGGAAGGGCTTGCAGGAGTCAGGCTAAATGACAAATGGGGATTTGTGAATGAAAACGGAAAAGAAGTTATTCCTCTTAAATATGATCAGGCGCAAATTTTCAGCGAAGGGCTTGCAGCTGTTAAATTAAAAAGTATTTGGGGTTTTGTGGATAAAACAGGGGCAGAAGCGACCCCGTTCAAATATGACCAGGCGCAAATTTTCAGCGAGGGATTAGCTGCGGTAAAGTTAAACGGCAAATGGGAATTTATAGATAAAACGGGAACAGAAGTTATTCCGCTTAAATATAGCGATGTATCGTATTTCAGGGAAGGCCTTGCAAGTGTAAATCTATATGGCAAATGGGGATGTATAGATAAAACTGGAACAGAAGTGATTCCCTGTAAATATGACACAATGGAAGCCTTCGAAGATGGCCTTGCCTGGGTAATTATAAATGGCAAGATGGGGTATATAAACAAGTATGGCGCTGAATACTGGGATGAATAGTGATTTGCTTTTTTTCTTTTTCCATTATCACGTATCTTTGAAGATTGATGCAGAGGAGTTGTATTCATCCGATGACTAGGTGAAGAGAGCTTGGGTATTGGATGAAATTAGTCTGATATTTAGAGCTCAAAGATTTTAGGAATTGTGTTTTAAGTCATCGGATGAATTGTTTTTCATATAAGGAAAATAAAGTTTAAGGAAAAGCAATTAACTATCTTATAATATTAGCAAATAAATTTAATAATTAAAAAATAATTAATATGAGTCCCTTTTTACATCCGGGGACTTTCAGGAGCGAATAATGTTTGATTACACAAAAAGTGAGCTGAAAAAAGTAAAGCAAAGGATCGAAGACTTGCGGAGGTATCTTTGATATCGACGAGAAACCAAATACTGTAACAACCCTTCAGGCTAAAACCAACGAACCCAAGTTCTGGGATGATAACGTTGCCGCCCAGAAAATTCTTCAGGAAATCTCAAGACATAAGGAATGGATAGATGCATGGCTGGCTCTAAGCGCTAAAGCTGTGGACCTGGATTCATTGATCCAGATGGCCGAAGAGGAGCATGACGATACTCTGGAAGAGGTTTTCGATAAAGACATCGAAAAGCTGGCTAAAGAAGTAGGCGAGCTCGAATTCAAGAACATGTTAAGGGATGCGGATGACGAAAGGGATGCTATTCTTCTAATAAACTCAGGCGCCGGCGGCACGGAAGCTCAGGATTGGGCGCAAATGCTGATGAGAATGTATTTAAGATATGCTGAAAAGCAGGGATTCAAATCGCAGATTGTGGATATGTTGGAAGGCGACGGCGCAGGAATTAAAAGCGCAACGATTGAAATCACGGGTAAATATGCTTATGGCTACCTAAAGGCTGAAAACGGCGTTCACAGGCTGGTTAGAATCTCTCCGTTTGATGCTAATAAAAAAAGACACACATCTTTTGCAGCCGTATTTGTTTATCCGGTAGTTGATGATAATATAGAAATAGAGATCAATCCATCCGAAATCAAGATAGATACTTTTCGAAGCGGCGGCGCAGGCGGTCAGAACGTAAATAAAGTTGAAACCGCCATAAGGATAACGCACATTCCGACAGGAATAGTGGTTCAGTGCCAGAACGAGCGCTCACAGCTTCAGAACAGGCAGAACGCGATGAAGATGCTAAAATCCAAGCTTTACCAGCTCGAAAAAGAAAAGGAACAGGAAAAGCTCAACAAGATCGAAAGCTCAAAGAAGAAAATCGAGTGGGGGAGCCAGATAAGAAGTTATGTATTCCACCCGTATAATATGGTAAAGGACCACCGCACGGATTTTGAAACAAGCAATACGCAGGCAGTAATGGATGGCGACATCCAGGATTTTATAAAGAGTTATTTGATGGAAAATTAATTTTTTATTGCGAGGCAGTCCCGATTTAATCGGGACGACCGAAGCAATCTCATTGTTTTAAGTTCTAAAATAATATGATAATTATTATTAATTTCTAATTGCAGGAATTGGATTCCCGTTGGAGTTTATCCCGCATTTGATGCGGGACGGGAATGAAAAAAGTTATGTCTTATAATATTTTCTTAGCTAAACGGTTTTTACGCTCGAAAAAAGAATCGAGTTTCATATCGTTTATTACTTTCATATCGATTGCCGGAACAGCGATTGGAGTGGCGGCGCTTATAATATCGGTATCTGTGCTTAACGGGTTCGAAAAAGAAATCACCGAAAAAGCTGTGTCTTTATCTTCTCATATCCAGATAGTTTCGTTCAAACCCGAAGGAATTAACGATTATCAGAAAGTAATAAATACCGTTACCGATCCCAAACTTAAATTTGGCGTGGTTGCGGCGCATCCTTTTGTGCAAAGAGAAGCTGTTATTAAATACAAAGACAGGACCGAGGGGATTATTGTTAAAGGTGTGCGAAACTCGGACAGTATTTTCAGCTCCCAAAGAAAAATAGTTTCAGGATCCGGGCATGTTGGACAAATTGATTCATCGCTCTCGACCATAGTTATAGGGAATAAGCTAGCCGATAAACTCGGCATAACGCTTGATAGCAAAGTATTTGTAATAGCTACAGTAGGCATCCCATCTGCAGTAAATACTCCGAACATAAAAGCGTTTAGAGTTGTGGGAATTTATGAATCCGGTTTAAAAGAATACGACGACGTTTTGCTTTATACAGACATGAAGGATGCGCAAAAACTTTTCAACATGGGCTCATATGTTACAGGAGTTGAGTTGTTCCTGAACGATATCAATAAGATAAAAGATGTGACAAATGAGATCAGGCTGAAAGTTGATTATCCAAACAATAACGCTAAATCAGTTTACCAGGCTTATAAAGGACTCTTTACATGGGTTGAGCTGCAGAAAAAACCGATACCTATAGTGCTTGGCCTCATAACCGCTGTTGCTGCTATTAATATAATTGGTTTTTTGCTGATGCTTGTTTTAGAAAAGACTGAAACGATTGGTATTTTAAAATCACTTGGCGCAACAAATATAGATATTACGAAAATATTCTTCTACCAGGGCATGTTTATTTCTGTAATAGGAATTGTTATTGGCAATATTATTGGTTACGGATTGTGCCTTGCACAATTAAAGTATGATATCATCCGAATCCCAGAGATCTATTACATGAGCCACGTGCCGCTGCTTATCGATTGGAACATTGGTTTCACAATTACTGTAATTGCGCTTTTGTTGAGTATAGTTGTGACTGTAATCCCTTCTTATCTCGCATCACGGCTGAATCCCATCACTTCTTTACGGTTTAAATAATAATGAAGTATTCTAAGGATCCGAAATTTATTGGCAAAATGTTCGATGAAATATCGCCGTCGTACGATAAGTTGAATCATCTCTTCAGCGGTATGCAGGACCTAAGATGGCGGAAACTTGCTATAAAACATCTTCAAAAATCCCGCAATAAATATGAATGTATCCTGGACCTTGCATCCGGTTCCGGGGACCTGGCGCTGGAAATGATGAAGCTAAATCCGGATAAATTGTATTCGGTAGACCTTTCTGAGGAAATGCTGAAGATCAATAAACGAAAAGTAAATTCGGATATTAACATTGTATTGCAGGCAAACGCGGAAGCTCTTCCATTTCAGGATAATTATTTCGATTTAGTTGGAATTGGATTTGGCGTCCGCAATTTTGAGTATCTCGATAAATGCACTAAAGAAATAGCCCGCGTATTGAAACCCGGTGGAAAATTTCTAACAATTGAAATGTTCAAAAGTTCAACCAACGGGTTTATTCAGAAATCGTTTAATTTATATTTCAGAAAAGCGCTGCCAAAATTAGGAAATTTACTTTCCAAAAGCGATTATGCTTACGATTATCTATTTGATTCTGTTAATAATTTTCTCTCAGTCAAAGAATATTCGAAGCTCCTGGAAGAATCAGGTCTTCACATCGGATATATCAAAAATAATTTTATCGGTATTGTTCATACTGTAATAGGATCAAAACCGTAGTTCTCTAACGATATCTTTGAAAATAATTGTTGTGTATTAATCCCGTAATCCTTATATTTACAGAAATTTAATCTAAATTATATATGAAAAACATGGTTCATAGATACACAATCTTAAAATCAGTTCTTCTGCTCGCTCTTGTTATCCTGCCTCTCTTGGGTTCCGATTGTAACAATACGTCGACTCAAAATTCCGGTAATATTTCCGGCAATTGGCAGCTTAATTTTGTTCAGGGCAATTTACAGGATGTTTGCATGGGAGAAGTTGTTAATTTCCCTTCAAACACAGGGGGAACAGCTACATTAACCTGTCCTGGGCAAAGTTCCGTTAGCCAGGATTATACTTTTTCGAACGATGTTCTCACCTATACATCCGGCGCCTCTTATAATGTAAATTCCAGTACCACTGGGGTTCTTATACTCACCGGGACATTTTCAGGGAATGGATTAGCAGGTACCAGGATTTTAACTTATGGTCCGGTCACGACAAGCAAAAACAAAGAAACGGCTTCTCCGGTCAAGGGCGTAAACAGTTCTGAAAAATTTTAAGTAAATAAAAGAGTTTAAAACATGAAAAAATCTATAAATTCGTTAGCTTTAATTTTTTTAGTAATAGTCGCGGTATTTGTAATAGGATTTGTTCAGCCTGAAAAAGGCGGAAACAACATATCCATAAACGATCGCGGAAATTTTAACGCGGATGAGAGCGGTAATAAAGTTTCACAGCTTATAAGTTCAAGAAAGCTTGTTTCACAGTTGAAAAGTTATAGTCTCTTTAACAACGTGCCGAAAGACGCAAATTCCGATGTTTACAAAAATTTTATGAGAAGCGGCGCAACGCTCACAATTGTAAAAAGTGAGTTGAAAAGAGTATTATCGGATAAACCACTGAACATATCTTTAAGTCTTCCTAAAGGCGATAATTCTATAATAGAATTAGAGCTTACGCAGGTAAATATTTTGAGTAAAGACTTCAAGGATATTGATTGTATCACTCATCAAGTAAGCGATTACACAGGTGGAGGATTATTCTACCGCGGAATAATCAAAGGCGACAACAATTCCATAGCGTCGATCAGTATTTTTGACAGTTTTGTTATGGGGGTTATTGCAGATAAAAGCGGTAATTACACGCTTGGCTCAGTTAAAAACGCCAGCGGCAAAAATTCCGATAATTATATTTTCTACAATGACAGAGACCAGATGCACCCACGCCCGTTTATTTGCGGAGACGAAGGCAGGGAAGATAAGTTCTATGTAAATAATAAGAACAATTCGAATCCTGTAAGGAATCGCGGGGGAAATGATAATGCTTACCCGGATGATACAGTAAAAGTCTATTATGAAACCGATTACCAGATGTATCTTGATAATAACAGCAGTCAAACACAGACTGACCAGTTTGTAATGGGATTCTTTAACTCGGTTGCCACATTATATCAAAATGAGGGCATCCCGTTTGCTATCTCCCGAATAGGACATTATACATCAACGGATCCTTATGCAAATATGACAACATCTGATGCAGTGCTTTATGCGTTTGGGCAGAACCTTAAAGATAATTTTATGGGCGATCTGGCGCAGTTTCTTACAACCGGTCATGGTGGAGCATTGGGCGGATTGGCATGGATAAATGTTCTTTGCCAACCGGCAACCAACGAAGGCGGAACATGGGTGGGCAGATTCTCGTTTGCAAACATAGATAACACACCTCAGCCATATCCCACTTTTTCATGGACTGTAGAAGTATCAACTCATGAAATGGGGCATAACTTAGGTTCCTATCACACACATGCGTGTCATTGGGATTTATCGCAAATCGGTGGGGGCATTGGTCCGCTTGATACATGTATAGTAACTAAGGAAAACTCTTCAAATTATCCCGGTGGTTGTATTAACGCGCTTGATAGTTTTATTTGCTATCAGTCAAATACACCAGCGTCCGGTTTTATTATGAGCTATTGTCATTTCTGCCAGGGGATTGGAGCAGGAGGAATTTATTTCATTAACGGATTCGGAACGCCTCCTAATTCAATGTGGTCGCAGTCAGGTGATACTATAAGACTCAGATATGGCCAGGCTAATTGTTTGCAGCAAAATTTAAATTCATCTGATATGCCGACCGGGTTCACTTTGCTTCAGAATTTCCCGAATCCGTATAATCCATCTACTAATATTAAATTCACAATGCCTCAGGAAGGATTTGTTACGCTTAGAGTTTATGACATTACCGGCAGACTGGTCGGAAAACTTTTGGATAATGCTTACTATGCTGTAGGTGTGTTCGATGTTAATTTCGATGCAAACGCATATAATCTTGCATCAGGCGTTTATCTTTACAGGCTTGATGTTAACGGCGGAGGTAAGAGTGTTTATTCTCAAATCAAAAAAATGGTACTGATTAAATAAATAATTTTCTGGCCCTCATGCCGTAGCAGCTGAGGGCCTATTTAAAAACAATTATGAAGACAAAAATATATTCTGTTTTATTATTATTTTGCTCGGCTCTGGTTTTATATTCCTGCTCATCCTCAAAAGATAATTCAGGTATTACTCCGCAGACGGGCGGTTATTCTTTTACGATCTCTAATGATGCCGGTTCCAAGCTTATGGACGGGACTTTGACAATTGTAAGCGCTGCTGACGGTAAGATTGACGGTTCCTTCAAAAGAACCGCTGTATACGACAGTTCTTTTTCAGCCTATGGTTTATTAACGGGCGGAAAGTTCACAGGAACTTACAAACCGAACGGCGACGTAGGATTCAACATGAATCCAAGGCTTGAAGATAATAATGTTTATATCGGCGCAAAATTGTCAGGGGATAATATGAACGGCAGCTGGTCGCATTCTACTATGACCGGCAGTAAGGATAAAGGTAAATTCAGCGCGACATTAAAATAAAATTTATTTAAATTATTTATTTAAGCCTCGCTTTAAAGCGGGGCTTTTTTATTTTAGCACGTTGCAGTTTCGTTCAGCGCCAACTGAAATAAGTTTTACCGGAACATTAAGAAACTTCTGTATGAAGTCTAAATACCTGCGGCATTCTAAAGGCAGCTTTGAAAACGATTTAATATCTGAGATGTCATTTTTCCATCCCGGAAATGATTTGTAAACAGGCTTAACTTTTATCAGTTCCCTATGCCCGCAGTCCGAATAGCTTATAGATTTGCCGCCAAGCGAGTATCCTGTACACACTTTCAATTCTTTCAATCCGCTGAGTATATCAAGCTTTGTTATAGCAAGTTCGCTCACGCTGTTTATTACGCATGAAAATTTTACAGCTTCCAGATCAAGCCAGCCGATCCTTCTTGGCCTGCCGGTTGTAGTGCCAAACTCGGCTCCTTTTTCACGAATCGAAGATGAGGTATGATTATGCAATTCAGTTGGGAAGGGCCCTTCGCCGACTCTTGATGTAAAAGCTTTGACAACTCCCACGACTCTGTTTAACGACTTCAGAGGAAGCCCTGAACCAATGTTTATTTCGCCGGTAATTGTGTTTGAAGCCGTAGAATAAGGATATGGCGACCAGTCAAGATCAAGCATAATACCATGCGCGCCTTCAAACAAAATTCTTTTTCCTGATGATGAAGCTTTAACAAGCAGGTTAAAAGTATCTTTGATGTAGGGCAGAATCCTGTCCCTGAACTTCTTCAATTCCTTTAAGGATGCTTCAATATTAACAGGCTTAACGCCGAAGGTCTTCAGTATTTTGTTTTTGATCTTAGCCTGGAACCGGTACATTTCAGTGAAAATGTTCCAGTCCGCCAGGTCATACACTCTTATTCCGTTATAACTTACTTTATCAGAATACGCCGGCCCGATGCCGCGCTTTGTTGTGCCCAATTTATTTTTGCCTCGGGCATTTTCGTATGCCGCGTCCAGCATTTTGTGATAGGGGAGTATTAAGTGAGCCCTTGGGGAAATAACCAGCTTCTTCTTAAGGTCAATTCCTTCTTTAACAAGTATATCCATTTCACCGCACAGAACTTCCGGGTCTATAACAACTCCGTTTGCAATAATAGCAATTGTCTTTTTATGAAATATTCCGGATGGGATAAGATGGAAAGAGAATTTCTTATTCTTAACTACAACAGTATGGCCTGCATTATTGCCGCCGTGGTAACGCACAACATAATCAGCCCTTGAAGCGAGAAGGTCGACAATCTTGCCCTTTCCTTCATCGCCCCATTGTAAACCTAATACTACGCTTACAGGCATAAAAAGTTTATATGGAGAGAGTTATTAATTATTTGGAAGCCCGGAATCCCCGGGGACTAAGCTTTCTTAACTGCAACATTTGCAGTCGCGCCGGATTTTCTTTTCTTCTGGTAATATTTTATATCTACTACAAACGCGCTGGCTATATACACAGATGAATATGTACCTGTAATAATACCTATCAGGAATGTAAATGCAAAGCTTCTGTTAACTTCGCCGCCGAACACGAACAGCATTAACACGGTCAGGAATACGGTGCCGCTTGTAATAATAGTTCTGCTAAGCGTTGTATTTACGCTCCTGTTCATAACCGTAAGAATATCTTCATTCTTATAGAGCTTTATGTTTTCACGAATTCTGTCGAACACAATAACAGTATCATTCGTAGAAAAACCTATCAGCGTTAAGAACGCCGCGACCATGCTTTGGGATAACTCCAGGTTCAAAGAAGGGAACAGCATTTCGAATACCGCCACCATGCCTACAGTCACCAGAACGTCATGGAACAACGCGATAACCGCGCCAAGCGCATAAACAAATTCAAAGCGAAACGCTAAGTATATCAGGATAGCTATCAGGGAAAAAACTGTCGCGTAAATAGCTGAAACGCGGAGTTCCTTACCGATCTTGGGTCCTACCTTATCAACGCGCAAAACTTCAAATTTATTATTAGAGATATTGCTTGTAAGCCCTTCCTTGATCTTATCAGTAGTCGTTGTGCCGTCTCCCTGTTCGGAAGTCTTGATAAGAATATCTTTCTCGCTACCCATAGTTTTAATTTCGGCGCCGACTATGCCGATCTTATCCATCGTCTCGCGGATCGACTGAACCGGCACGTCATTCTGGAACCGGAGCAGTATTTCCGTTCCGCCTTTGAAATCGATGCCAAGAGGAATACCTCTTATAAGAAATATCGCAAAACCAACTATAATAACTGTTGATGATACTATATAAAATATTTTCCTTCTCGAAAGAAAATCTATATTTACATTATGGAGAAATCTCATTGCGTCCTTTTATGTTAAACTTTTAAAAGAATTAACCGAAATTAATTTTTGTTTTACCCTTCTCGGTAAGTATATCAAATATTATTCTTGTTATAACTATTGATGTGAACAGGTTAGCTATTAAACCAATGATAAGAGTCAGCGCAAATCCCTGTATAGGCCCCGAACCAAACTGGTAAAGTATTATGCCAGTGATAATAGAAACAACGTGCGAATCTAATATAGCCGAGAATGCTTTTTTATATCCTATCTCAATTGCGGTTTTCATAGGTTTGCCGCCGTTTAACTCTTCCCTGATACGTTCATATATAAGAACGTTCGAATCGACCGCCATACCTATCGTCAGGATCAAACCTGCGATACCGGGCAAAGTCAGTGTAGCATGGAAGCTTGCCATGATACCCATAACGAAAAACATGTTGAATACTAACGCAAGGTCTGCAACGCCGCCGCCAAAGTGGTAATAAACCAGCATGAACAACGCAACCAGAACCAACGCTACTATTGAAGAATACAACCCTTTGTTAATAGAGTCTTCGCCGAGTGACGGTCCTACGGATCTTTCTTCTATAATTTTTAATGGAGCGGGTAATGCGCCTGCTTTCAAAACTATCTCAAGGAGCTTAGCTTCCTGAACATTCGCCATGCCTTCTATCTCTGAATTGCCCCCGGTAATTTTGCCTCTAACAACAGGAGCTGAATAAACTACATTATCAAGAACTATCGCTATACGTTTGTTGACGTTGGCCCCGGTGATCCTTGCCCAGTCGGCAGCGCCGTCGCTGCTCATTTCCATAGTAACAATTGGAGTGTTGTTTTGAGGGTCTATATTAGACCTTGCATTAACAATTACTCCTCCTGTAAGTTCGGGTTCTTTCTTCATAATATATATCTGGTAGATCTTCTCGCCCTTCTCAACAAAATCCGGTTTATTGCCCCATGCAAAAGCAACGTCTGTCGGAATCAAATCCTGTATTTCTTTTTTCTCAAGCAGCCTCATGACTTTAGGTTTATTTGATTCCTGAACAAGCCATGCTATTGAACCATCTTTAAACTGCTGAGGCCTTACGAGATAGAACCATGGGTTCTTAGCCTTTAACTCTTCTTCGCTAAGCTGCTTGGAAGTATCTTCGGGCTGGCTTGTATCGGTCTTTTGAGTTACACTGCTGTCTTTTTTCTTAGTTGTATCTTTTTTAGTTATCTGTTTGGTCGAATCTTTCTTTGTAGTCGTAACCGGCTTCTTTGTTTTGCTTGTATCCTTAACCGTTATATCTTTCTTTGTTGAATCTTTTTTAGATGTTATTTTTGTTGTATCAGGTTTTATTTTTAATGAATCAGTCTTGGGTTCCTTTTTTGTAATGGCATTTATTGAATCTGCCTTAACCAGCGAATCAAGATTGCCGCCTGCAAGATAAGTGTTCAGCTTTTCCATGATCTTCACTTGGATCTGCGGGTCTATAAGAAGCTTGAACTCAAGCAAAGCTGTTCCCTGCAAAAGTTTTCTAACTTCTTCAACATTGCTGACGCCGGGCAGCTCAACAACAAGCCTGGAGCTTCCTTTTTTCTGAATGACAGGTTCCGAAACGCCGTACTGATCGACCCTGTTTCTCACAACCTGTATAGCGCGGTCAATAGCGTTATCTACTTCTGCCTTTAAGTCAGATTTGATCTTCGAATCATCATCCCTGATCTCTCCGAAATATGCCTTTAGTGAAAGCCCTTTTGCCCCAAGTTTTGAGGCAAATATATCGATAAAGTCATCATCAGAAGTTTTTGCCTCTTCCACTGACTGGTCGAGGACCTGTTTAAAAATATCATCTGTTTTTTTGGCAAGGTCGCTGACAAGTTTCGCAACGTCAACTTCCATAATAACATACATACCGCCCTGAAGGTCAAGGCCCAGCTTTATCTTGTTCTCGCGCGCCTTTAGAATATCTGTTCCATTCTTATCAAAGTAAGCGGCGCTGTCTTCAGCGTTCTTAAGATTTAATACATCCTTATTATACTGATGGTCCTTGTATGTGGGGTACAGGAAATAAAAAGCGAGCGCGATAAAAAGTAAAGTTAAAACGATTCTAAACCGGTTCTTTTTCAAACTTTTGTCCTAAAAATGCCCGCCAACATTTCCAAAGCAAGCCGCTTTGGGGCAGGCAGGTATGATTTATCAAAAAAATAGAACTGTAATATAAATTTAACGTGTTAAATAATCAATGAATTTAGCAATATAGTGAGCCAAACCTTTTATTTATAGTCAATTTTCAACTGCTTATCATCGTTCGTCAGGATTTGTCCTGATTTGTCGTCATTTATTAAGTGTTTGTATGCTGTTTGTAATGCTTTTGACCCGCTTTTTGCTGATTAAGTGAATGTTTTTATCTTATTTGCATTATTTTATATACCTTTTGATTTGCAATACAGTCAGTTAATTCATGAGACAGAAATATTTTTTTTGATTTTATTTTAAAACCGCAACTTTCGCAAGCATTAAGATTCGTGCGATGCAGTCAGATGAAACGTGAGATGGCGCTTTTTGTTTCGGTTTTGCATTAGAACCTTAATTTTATTTCGGAAATTCCGTCTCATTTCTCACCGACTAAAATGAGAATTCGTCATTTAGTCAATTGATTAATTCAGGAAACAATCTAACTATTAACTAATAACTGTTGCAAATATAATATACGAGTGTTTATGTTGTCAATACTATAATAAACGACCGTCCTCATCTTAGCCATTGGAGCGAATTGTCATTCCTGGAGTGTGAAATATCGGCATAAACAAATTATCGTGCTACCTGCCTGCAGCAGGCAGGCGACTCCATGTCGCGGCACGAATATCTTTTAGCTTTCCATTCGTAGGCGCGACGTGGAGTCGTGCCACGAAAGTTATTAAACCTCTGCCGGCCTTCCTTTTGGTAAAAGTGAGGGACAGTACAAATAAAAAAAGCGGGTAATTAGCCCGCTTTAATAATACATCAGCAAGGGCGATTCCTATGACTTCCGGCATAATGAATCATTATAATTATCATTGCCGTAGGTACGGTAGCGAGATATCATGAAATAAAAAAGTTAAAGCAGTCCCAAACTGGAGCTTGGGACTGAGAATGTGGCTAGTTATATAGGATTTTTTAGTAAATTGATATGGTTTGTCAAATTTGTTATATTTGCAATCCGATATTTTTATATGTGCCCGAAGCTCCTGCCATAGGCCATGCCAAAGGCAGGTAAACAGGCAGGCAATCGGATAGAGCGATCCCGCTTTGCGGGATAGGTTACAGGTTCTTTTCAAAATTAGATTTTTATATGTGCCCGTAGCTCAATCGGATAGAGCGATAGCCTTCTAAGCTATAGGTTACAGGTTCGATTCCTGTCGGGCATACGATATACAACATGGTGAGCATAGTTCAGCTGGTTAGAACATCAGATTGTGGCTCTGAGGGTCGTGGGTTCGAATCCCATTGCTCACCCAACTTACAAAACCAAAATTCCATCCTGCCTGCAGCTCCACGAGTCAACGACTCGACGGAGTCGTGGACAGGCAGGCCTACGCAGGAATAACTTCCTCATTTATATTTCAGCTTCATAAACAGAATTATCGTCATCAGCAGGATTGACAAAGTATTTGCCGATATAACGGGGATGCTGTTAATTAATAATCCGTATATCAGCCATGTGATGAGCCCGATCTCGAGCATTATTATTGTCTGAAGTGAAAGGTCCTTTGTATGTTTGGTGCGTATTGTTTTTATCGACTGAGGCAAATACGCAAAGGTTGTGAAGAATGCGGCGACTAAACCGATGACTGTATAAAGATCCAAATTACTGGATCGTTAGCTTTACGTTCAGCCCTGCCTCGTTGCTTGATGAAGCTGTAGTTTGAATAGTGCCCGAAGTAGGTTCTAATTTTGTGAACTTATAAAATATAGACACCGAAACGCTTTTTGATAGCGCGTACTGAATCGAAGGATTAAGAGACGTATTAATAGAGCCGTTCAACGGACTGGAGTCCCATGCTCCGTCTGATGGATTATATGTATAAACTAAAGGATCGTTCTTTGTTCTGGTATATGAGAAAGAGATTGTCAGATCGTTCTTCAGCGCTAGTCCGAAGAAGGGAAGACTGAACCCTGATTTAGTATATGAAGCATTAATTGATAGATCGGTTGTAGCAGTCCATGTCAGGTTTGCGTTATCTACGCTAAGCGCGTAGTTATCTGTCTTGCTCAGCTTAAACTGGGCTGTCAGATTCCCGCCGGATAAAGGCTTGAACGTAATGTTAACTCCGATAAGAGGGGAGAAGCCTGAATTTAAAGCCAGTCTTGTTACATATTCCGGCTTGAAACCGTCAAAAACGTATTGCTTGGTATATTCAGATGAATAACCGCTTTCAAGCGAAATAGTTTGAGCAAACCCGGAAAACATTTCGAATTTTTCTATACCCGTTAGGGTTAAATTCCAAGTCGGGAACGGGAACTTAATAAAATTACCGTCAAATGCATCAGCCATTCGTTTTCCCTGGGTTTCTACAGTATCATATGGAGCGCCTAACTGAGAGATAATATCAGAATTGACAAAGAACGATGGACGCGTTATTGTTCTTGAATCGTTTATGCTGAGCTGTCCCAGGTTTCCAAATTGATCGGTAAGGTAACCGGAATTTTTGGATTTATCGGTAGTTACTTTATACTGAAAACTTATTTTTAGATTGTTTGGAAATATAGGCGTAATAAAAGTATTCAGCGTTATAGTGTTGTTCTGAGTCAGGTTGTCGTTGAATGTTGTCCCGGGAATTCTTGGCCCCGGATTATCGATCCAGCCCATCTGGTATAATCTGGAAGGCCCGTTATCATTCTTTGAGTTAAAACCATCCATCCAGAAATTTGCAAAACCCGGTCTGCCTGCAACGCTCGGGTTAGTAACCTGTCTTGACTGCGATAATGATATAGTGATTTGGTCCGGTACAAATGTTCCCAGCATTTTTAAAATTTCTCCCATGCCGCGTTTATCATCCTGGTACCTCGATGAAAAAGCCCCACCTTTTTTATCGTCCTTTCCTGAACCTTTGAACAGGTTGAATATCTGGTTCAATTTCAGGAAAGCGCTCGTTTCCATATCAGAGTTAAATCCTACAGTGCTTCCGTATTGAGCGCCCAGGTCGTTGGGTCTCCATCCATAAGCGGACCTGTATGTAGTTGTAAGATCTACAAAGTTCCTGAACCCAGGGATATTTAATTTGGGATTAATGCTTATTGTCTGTGAATAGTTCTGGTCGTGTCCGAAATTTATCAAATGCACGCCGAAGAAGATATCATTATATATCTGGCTGTTTGACCGCTGATTTCTGAGAGAATCATTTGTGGTTTCAAGATATGTTAGATCGCTTCCGGCGTTAAATGCATAGTTACCGGATACATCAACTAACCAGCCTTCAATAAATTTCCAATCGAGATTGAAATTTCTTGTTGCGGCAAAACTCCTTGTTGTCGGGTTCGCTGTCAGCTGTGCCCGCAATAGTTCATCGCCGTGACTTCGGGTAAATCCGGCGCCCAGGCTCAGGTTATTCGTGAATAAAGGAGCAAGCGGTATGTACGGGAAGAAGAAATATAATTTTGCTTCTTTAAATTCATCGCCCAGCGGCAGGAATTTACCGATATTAAGATGGTACATATCCATAAGCGGAATGGCTGAAGACATACCTATAGTACCCGCCATATCCCATGCAGTTTTAGACTGGTCAGTGGGGGAGCGCTGCGTGCTGGAATTTCTTGAAAAACTCACTTCGATCTTGTTAACCATTTGCTGTACCACGAATCCATCGCCCGGCAAGTTAACCTTAAAACCGTTTATTGAAAAACGGTTTGTAACAGTAAGAGTTTGGGTTGAAATTGCCAGCTGGTTCGCATAATAATCGCCCAGCGACGGATCCGCCGCGTATCTGGTTCTTATGCTCTGCATAGCCGTCTCAAGACTAACATCGGTGTTTGGCAGATATAGCGGCCTGTCATAATCTTCCTGATGTGAGAATGTGATGGGCATATTTAAGAAATTCTTAAATTTCAGAGAAAGATATCGCGAGAGCAGGGCGTTTATCAGTTTATGGGCATTAAATGTCCCTGAAATCTGCCAGCTGTTCGTATTAGATAAACTGCCAAACCTGTCTTCCAAAGAATGGAAGTTCGGGTCGGTTTTTGAGTATGAAATGTCGATGGCCGCAAGATCGGCCACCTTAACCTTTGCTCCAATTGTATACGCGTAACCGGAATTGTCGTTGGTTTTAAGAACTCTCATTTCATTGAACCAAACTGAACCGGTTAGCGGCGTTGTAACTACAGGGCCTGAATTGGAATTGGCCACGCCAAGATATATATTATTTACATTTCTAATTGAGGGGTTTCCCCGGATGCCGTATTTTGACCCGGGCGGACCGTTAGGCACATCTATGTACGTAATAAACTTTGTTGAATCTATCGACTGCTTTATCGCAGTCATATCCGCCAAATTAATTGAAACTTCGTTCAATGTATTCCATGGAGATCCGGGCCTTGGGTCAGGATGTATTGGCGCCCTGTATTCGTAGAAGTTTGCCGTGTCATATCCTATCCTGATAACCATGGAGGCGTCATATTTGCTGGTATTGAAATATTTGAAATCGGGGTCTCCGTCAATGAACATCTTAAGAATTTTATAATTTATCAGGTCAAGGGGACGTGTAGCAAAGCTTTTTTGTACAAATTTTGTCTGGCCGGGGAGAAGCTTTCTTACTTCCACAGACATCGATTGTTCATTTGATAAAACGTTCTGGTCGGTTTGTGACTGGTCCCTTTGCCTTAACACGTTTCCGGGAACGGGGCTCTGGTAAATATTGGGGTTTTCTTCAATGCTTACAACGCCGACTGTATAAGTCGTATCTGTTTTATCCAGCTTCACCCACTGATTACCAACCAGGTTCATATCGGCAATTTTGATCACAGTTTCTCTCTGCATTCCTTTGAACCATATCCTTGCGTATTGGATATTTGTTAAAGATGGAAGCCCTTGTGCGCTTGTAAATTCTGAAAGCGGAATATTAAACTGGTACCATCCTTTATTGCCGCCGCCTGCGATATCTATCTGATGTCTGATTGAAGTTGGGTCGATCGGGATCACATATTCAAAATATGAATTTTGCAGATCAAGCGTTCCGCTGTTATTTACGTCCTCCTGGTCAATTTTTTTTGCTTCAGTCAGATAAGTAGCATTCAGCCATGTCCCGTTAAACCCGGTGAAATCCAGGCTTCCCTGCGTCCATGTAAATTTATCTCTGAACGGGTCATTAGGGTCGTCTCCGTTGTTCTGATTCACAAATCCATGGGTAGGATCATGCCCCCATGTACTTTTCATATCGGACGTCCAGCCTGTTATTCCGTTGTCCTCATCTATCGATAATTGTCCGTCGAGATTATAGTCTTCAGTATGATAATCAGTTTGCGGGTTGCTGGTTCTTGATGTAATTTGCGGCCATCCAATTATTCGTTCCGAAATTGTGCCAAGGTCAAATATCATTTTTGCGGAATCGCCGGGATTGTAAGTTGAATCGCCCTCAAAATTCGCCGGGTCGCCGATCTTCATCCAGACTTCGATATAGTTTACGTTTTCATCTACAAGATTTGTCTGTGAAGTATTTAGAAATTTAAATACCCCTGACCAATTTTTGTTTGCTATATCTGTTTGTGACTGGTAAGCCGAAGTGCTCAGGAAATTATACATTCCCGGGAGACTTGGTTTAATATCAAAAACAAAAGGACTTAGGTTCTGGTTTTGATTTGTAGCAATTGTCCTTTGAGGATATACTTCTGTGATCGGCACATCATTAATAAGCGTGAACCAGTTTAAGCGTGAACGCCTGTTGCTCATTAAGCTGTCATACTCAACTTGTGGTCTTATACCGTAACCATCGACTATACTATTATCAATAGGCATACTTGAGATTGCCCAAGATAGGGGATTAAGCCCGAGCGGGATAAGTTTTTTGGCTCCTTCAAAATCGTCTATGTAAGCTACAGATTCACCATTATCGCCGGGTATTAAGCTCTTCTTTGTGTTTGGGTCAGGCAGCATGAACGCAACTTCACCGTTTAAAGTAACTGAAGATTCTTCCTTTGTATTATAACCGGGGATCTTATTAACCAGTTTTGTCAGGAAGTTTAGCTTAAAATCGGTGGCGGCATCAAATCCAATTAATGTATTATTTGTAGGTTCTTCCCCAATCCTTACTTTATCGTTCAAAGTTTGCTGCTTCAGATTTATTAACGTAAACCCAAGATAACTTGTCTTGTTAATTTGAAATTCCGCCCTAGTTCCTAACAATGTTTTTGAAGCAAGCGTGAAAAGATCGTTCGATTCATAGGTAATTTTTAACGCGGCCCCGGGAGCCAGGGCTGCATTGTTTCGAATGAGCAGTTCGCCTGTGCTGTAATCTATAGTGTAATCCGAGCCGCTGACAAGCTCAACCGAACCGTTAAACACTTTTACGCTCCCTTCCACAACGTTAAATCCAAGCGAGTATTTATTAGAAGCCTCGCCTTTTACGGTACCTGTAATATAAAATATTATAGGATTTGGCAGCGACCCGACAGTAGACTTTGAACTGGTATATATTGAGTCATTTGAGCCAATTGTTGTATCTGGGACACCCTGATCGCGCAATGTTTTTGAAAATGGCTTCAGGTCAGGGAATATTATATTTCCGTTTACCAGGTCGATAGTCTGGTTAGGCAGAAAGTCAAAAGCGCCATCCGGTTGTGAGTTTGGTGTAATACCTGTCCTTAAGTCCAATTTTGTAAGCGTCAAATACGATTTTCCGTTTGCCGGTCCCGAACCCACATAACTTTCCTGCGGCACAACGCCTGAAGGTTTTTTAACAATCTTTACAGTGAGATTAGAGGCATCATTTTTGATATTCCTGACGCCTGTGCTGTAGATATTTTTCAACATTCTGCTCCACAACTTCCCGTGCGCCGGGTTTTGACTTGGCGATTGAAGATTACGGGTTCTCAGCATCTTAAGCACAAGTTTATTGTTCGGCGATTCATTTGCATAATCGCCATATTGGACGGGCTGCCCATTGTTTTGTGAAACTGTATATGCAACCGCTATTGCATCTTTGTTCAGCGTTGAAGTAAAATTGGCCAGAGTTATATATCCCGCATATCTGTTAAGTGTGTATTCACTGGGGTCGAGTTTTATGAAATTGCCGCTCATAGTCACGCCATCAGAATCAGATTTATTCCTTAACGAATCGTAATAGTTCGGACCAAGCTTCGGGTTCAGGTCAGTAAATGCAATATTCAAACGTCTTTGCGGATTGTTTGGTTCTGCATAAACCCATACTTCTACTTTCTGAATGTCGATAGAATAAGTTCCTGTTGAGTAGTATGTAGTGAAATTTGATGCATACGATGAATCGAGTAAATAATTATTCTCTGAATAATTAGCTGCATTTAATCCGTTCACCGGGTCATTGTTAATCGCAGTTTCCTGGCTGCCGCCGGTTATATCTACCTCTTTCTGTTCGCTTTTCTTTTGCGATGCAATTGCCGTTAATGTTAACGGGCCAAGTTTAAATGCTGCTTTTACGCCAAACAAAGCCTGCGTGCTTCCTATTAAGTTAGATTTTGTTTCCAGAGAAACGTTACCTGCTTCAATGCTTTGAACAACTTCGTCAGGGTATCCTTTATATTTCAATTTCAACTGGTTTTCAAAATCAAACGTACGCTGCGAGTTCCAGTCCGCATCGATCGTCAGTTTATCGCCCACAGAACCCTTAGTTGTTACCTGCACGTCCTGTTTAAAATTAATGTTATTCTGAGTCGGCGTCTGAGTAATTGTAAGTTCATCCGTAGTGCTTCTCTGGTAAGAAGCGGTAATATCTATTACTCCGTTAATTTTTAAATTAATAGTTGGCGGCCCGAATATGGTCTCGCTTGAAAACGGAAGAGGTATTGTAATTTCCGTAATGTTCTTGAACAGCTGTTCAAGCTCATCGGCGGTTTCAATTTTGTAGAAATCAGCTACTATCTTATAAAGCTGATTTTTTTCGGAGAGATCGCTTTCTATTGAAATATATTTATCAAACGGGATCTTAACGGGGTACCGTATATCTTCGTTCGATACTTTTTCGGTTATGACAACATTGTTCAAAGAGTCAAAAGTAACCTGTCTCTCAACCAAAGTAGAATTATACAGGAGAATAGGGGATTCGTATTCGCCGAATAGCGCATGCAAATGATCTTTTCTGTCGTACTTGAAATTTTTAATCCTGGCGGTTGAATCAACGGGGACTTTAACTATGTTGGTATCAATGTTCTTGGAAGTGTCGTTGCGGACTGTGGATGTGTCGATCCCGACAATGTACTTACTGCGGTCTCTGCCCTGAGCAAAGACGTCATCATACGTTAGGGCAGAAAGTACTGCGAATACTGCCAAAGCGAATAGAAACGATTTAATCCACATTAATTTTTTCTGAGCTTAAATAACAATAAAACAAAGACAAATCGTACTATTGCTTCATATACGGTATTCCTTTTTTTAATTATGTAATTTTAAAATTTGTCAATTATTAATGCAAGACTAAAAATATAGGTAAGACAAATTTTTGCATTACAATATTAAGTAAAAATATTGGCAAATTTTAGTCAAAAGACCATAAAACATATATTTTTTTGGATGCCTTCACATCCGAAAAAGCCGAATAAGTTGAGTTATAGATGGCGCGTTTTTCTTAGCTGGCGCTGAATCTTCAGAACAGAGAGCAAAAATTCTTAATTCCGGAATCTCAAAACACATTTAACATTGTGGTTATTAAAATAGATTTA
>CAZMRG010000052.1:0-20381 GCA_964568655.1 uncultured Ignavibacteriales bacterium
TCATTTAGTCTTTTTCCCTTTTGTTGTAAGTAAATTTTTGATTAATGGACTTGATATATCCACAAAACCATATTCAATTAATTTCTTCCAAGAATAAAAGAACAGGAGACAACAAAATGTATCACAAAATTACTTCTTATCCTTTACGTTTTTTCATTTTTTCGCTGGGTATTTTATTTCTTATTCTAACGTTCAATAACATTTCTTATGGCCAGCTTGCCGGTTATAGAGGATCGATGGCTATATCCGTAAGGAACGGCTCAGGCACTGCGGTAAACAATACATCAATTGCATTGCGGATAAACACTCAATATCTTATTGCGAACGGCTTATTGCTCGCCAATGGAAACGATATTAGGTTTGGAAGCGATTGCGGGGGCTCTACATTATACAATTATTGGATAGAAGGTTATCTTAATACCGATTCAACAAGGATCTGGGTTAAGGTCCCTGCTATTAATGCGAATGATTCAGTCAAGATCTATATGTATTTCGGAAACGCTTCAGCTACTGCCGGAAGCGCGTTAACAGGCACATTTAACGGCCCCTGGTCATCAACCGATAGCGTTGCATCAGGCTCGCCGGGCGGCGTCACAAATTCACAGCGCGGGTTCAGATTCACGCCTAATACAAATATCCTGGTTTCAAGTTTCGGTAAAAGAGAACCAACCGGAACAACCCGTTATATTACGCTATTTAATTATACCTCAACTGCAATAGTCTATCAGAAACAAGTCTCCGGCGCAGCCGGATCTTATGAATATGATACCTTAGGTATTCCTATGTGGCTTTCAAGCGGCACTCAATATGTTCTGGAACTCTTCCAGGGCGCCGCTGACGGTTACTATTTCGGTACCAGTTCTCAGGTTTCGCCTTTCCTCACATATGGCGATATGAGATACTGTAACTCATGCACACAGAATACATTTCCGACAAATACGCTTTCAGGTTACCATTATGGGTATCCGGACTTATTGTACTATGTTCCTAATAATCCCGTAACGCCTGTCCCGACAAACTTAAACGGACAACCGGCCGATACAAATACTCCGGCTGCCCCGCAATCTCTTGCCGGAGCTGCAGGAAACACGATAGTAGCCCTGAACTGGAGAAAGAACACTGAATTTGACGTGGCGCAGTATTACATTTATATGAATACTACAAATAATCCCGCCACTGCAACGCTCAGGGATTCAACCTACCAGCCGGATACTGCCAAAACGATTACAGGATTGGTTAACGGAACTCCGTATTATTTCTGGGTAAAAGCAAAAGATTCTTTCTGCTCGCCGCGTTTAAGCGCCGTCAGCAATGTATTATCGCTAACGCCAACAGCAGTTACAACGCAGGGAACTATTATTCCAAAGGTATTTGCACTATACCAGAACTACCCGAATCCGTTTAACCCGGCGACCGTAGTTCAGTTTGATATTCCCAAAACATCATTTGTGAAAGTGACAGTTTATGACATTCTGGGCAGGCAGATCGCAATTCTTGTTAATGAACAGTTGCAGGCCGGAAGATATCATGCAACATGGAACGCTGATAATTTTGCAAGCGATATTTATTTCTGCAAGATCGAAGCAGGTTCATTTGTAGCTCAAAAGAAAATGGTTCTGGTTAAATAATCAGATATCTGATTTAATAAATTACCCCGGTTGTAACTCAACCGGGGTTTTTATTTACAGATATGTCATTCCCGCGAAGGTCTACGACCCTACGAGTCGAAGACTCGTCGAGCGGGAATCCACCCACTGTTTCCCAGCTTTAGCTCTAATGTTTACCGTTTCCTGTTATCAATACCCGAAACAACACTTTTAGCAGAAGTGTAATCAATGCAATTATTTCAACTAACTTTAGCGTTTAAATTTATTAAAGAATCGGGCATAAAAAAACGCCTGATAAATATCAGGCGTTTTAAAAAGCAAATGATTTGTTGTTTTACTTGATCAAAACCATTTTATGAATATCAGTAAATTTTCCTGCGTTTATTCTGTAGAAGTAAACGCCGCTTGAGAAGTTAGCTGCATTCCATGTAACTGAATATGCTCCCGCTTCCATATTACCGTTTATAAGCGTTGCAACTACCTGTCCAAGCATGTTAAATACTTCAAGCTTTACCGCTCCTGAAAGAGGCAGGTCCAGCCTGATAGTAGTTGTGGGATTAAACGGATTCGGATATGCCTGGTATAGCTTAAATACATTAGGTACAGCGCCCGGACACACGACTATTCCAACGGGCGATGTAGTGAAATTCCATACTGCGCTGTAAGAGCTGTTGCCGCCCACATTCTGGGCTCTAACATGCCAAAATATCCTGGTGTTGTTAGGAAGCCTGCCGGAAACGAAACGTACGCTATCTACGCTTACCGTAGTATCAACTAAAACCGTTGCAAAAGTGGAATCATTTGAAAGTTGTATCTTGTATTGAGTCGCTCCTGCGCTGGCTGACCAATCAATTAATGTCATCGGGTCTATCCCGGTAGAATTATTAGCCGGGAAAATATTTGTCGGAGCCGGAGGAACCGCTACAACCGTTGTGAACTTAAAATAGCCTGAGAAAGCTCCCCAGCCCACATCGTTCTTTCCTTTTACTCTCCACCAGTAATTTGTATTATTTAGAAGACCCGAAATAGCCCTTGTTGTATCTGTTAATGTTGAATCTTTGATGATAGCGGTTGTAGTTGTGTCAGTGTATAGCTCATACCAGTAATTGGTAACGGCGTCAGGCGACATAGGTTCAAAAATATTTTTATTTTGAACCGTAGTTCCCTGCCCTACCGGAACGACGGTCAGGCCGTGCGGTTTATATGTCTGGTCAATCGCTTTTGACCAATTACTTGTAAATGCAACCGGCTGATTTGTTGCGTTGTTCGCCGGCGTTATCAAAGTCGGAACGGTCGCTGCTCCCTTTGTTCTGAATACCCAGGGAACAGTGAAAGAGCTCCAGCCAACAGCGTTCTTGGCTCTTACTTTCCACCACCAGTTAAGCAGCGGGCTGAACCCTGAGAATATATAAGATGTGCCTGTTAATGTAGTATCATTATATACAACCTGTGTTCCCAAAGAATCCAATGATAAAACTAAATTGTAATTTGTTGCTCCTGCTGAAGGCGTCCATGAAATTGTATCGCCCGCCAGCGGCATTCCTATCCTGTGGTTTGCCGGAGTTAATAATGTAGGTACAGCAGGCGGCGCCGGCGGAGCCCACTGGAATGTTAAGCCCGATGCCGGATAAATTGTTGGAGAGAATGAGCAAGTTGCAGTATTTACTGCTCCTGCAGTTGTAGCTGCCCAGTTTGTTGTTGTAGTCCTGTTTGAAAAATCAGCGGTTGTTGCGCCCTCGATCCCGACTTCAACAGAACTGGTCGAGGTGTGTGTTCCTGTTTGGTAAATTATCTGGATAGCTCCGGTCGCTTCATATAATTTGATTTCCATACTGTATTCGTTTCCGGTCTGGAAATAGAAGCCCCACTGGTACCATTCTACGGTAAGGATCCTGTTTGGCGCACTACCGGTAGTCTGATAATAGATCGAACCCGTTGCCGAACCCATTAAATCATATGCGAACGGGACTACAACACTCGGTCCAACTGCCATCGGCGTATAACCCAGATATGGGGCAACAGCGCCAAACTGAAGGTACCCGTTGCAGCTCACTCCAAATTGCGTTTGGGCCGTGCCATTGAATGTAAATGTAAAGCCAATCGGATACGGGCCGAATCCCGTGTCGTCACAACCGGTGCTTCCCGCTACCATCGTTCCTGTTGTATTTATAGAAGTATAGGTGGTTGTTGACTGAGTAAATACATAAGTGGAAACAACGTCGTTTACAAAAGGCGGCTGAATGGTTACATCTTTAATATTTGCAATATTAAAGTTACCGTTCTTATCTATAACAAATGTCCCTGTTGGATCAACCGGTACCGGGGTATTTATACCCTTTTCTAAATTGGATTTGTAGTTCTGGTACTCATCCCAGAAATTTTTCTTAATTGTTTGATAGTTAGGATTATCGCTGCCATCCGGTTTATAAGTATTACCCGAATTAAAAGCAACGAACAAAAGGGCTATGAAAGTAAACAATAATAACGAACATAGTTTTTTCATAGTAGTTGAATTTATTTTGAGGAAAGATTTTTTTGAAGAAACTCATAGCATAGTGGGACAACAATCAATATTTAGCAACAATTATATTCAAACTTAAAAGATGAGTTTCAGATAAACAATGATAATATAGCGCTTATCGCGCTAAAAAAACGGTCTCCCAAAACATATTATTTAAGTTTATACCGTGTTTTGTGACGAAACACTGCCAGAAGAGTTAATTTTTTAGCTTTAATGAGTTTTGAAATTAATGATGGCACATTATTGATTTTATCAATAAAAAAAGGCGCCGTTTAAGCGCCTTTGTAATAATCCCAAATTAGTTTCAATTTGAATATATATAGAATTTTAATTTAGAAGTTACATAAGCGCCTATACTCTTTCCCATCTGGATCCCGTTAAGATTCGCAGTTCTGAAATGAATTCCGCCGTACATTCTCGAAAATCCCGCTTCTGTTGCAGCCGCAAAAAATGAACTGAATGTTCTTGGCGGGATATTGATAGGAACGTTGGTCATATCTGTAAACGTTACATTGTCCCCTATCAGGTTTGTTAACACCTGTGATGACGCACCTGAATATGAAGAATGGCCCGAAGGATATTCCGGAAATGACGGAGTTTGAATGTATGGATAAAAATCCGGCCTGATATATTGCCTTATATATGTTTCAGGGCGAAGCAGGTCTTTATCGTATTTCTCTTTCCAGCATGCAATAAATGCATCTCTGCCTGCGGCGCCTACCGCGACAAAAACCTGTACTGCTTTATCAAGACTATAGTGTTTCTGCTGCATAACCTGCATGGCAATCGAGAACCAATGGCCCGGCGGCGTTGGCGTTCTTAGCTTATCATTCCAGAATAATGCAATATTTATTTGTTCCTGAGTTAAATTTAGAGCTATCTGGCTTATTTCATCTGCATCCGCGTAAAATGGGGAACCGGGGACAGTATCGAACGGATACGGATTATGAATTGTAAACATATCCGGCTGCTCAAGCACAAACGGCTTTATCAGGCCCCAGAATGGTTCCGTAGGCACATCACCAGGGTTGATAGGAGCCCAGTATGCCGGGTTTTGCGTTCTGGGTGGGATTGTCCAGTGCATTGTGCGTGTTTCTATATATTGATCTGTATGAGCCCATTGGATAATTGCGGCGCCTATATCATTACCATGTCTGATCGACCTGTCAACAATATTCTGGCCTACGGAGCTAACCCTGCTGTTATATTCAGTGTTGTAAGTTGTATTCACAAGTACTGCAGATGTTGGGTATAATGTATCGAATATACCTCGCACAACAGTGGAAGTAGCCGCGGTAAGAACCGATGGCCAATCATAAACAGAGTCTGCATTAGCCGCAGGCATCTGCGGCATGTCCCTTAATTGCCCCGCCATTGACCTTGAGTTCGGGATCCCGGCTACTACTGCCTCATACATTGCGACGGCAACGTAACTAAGTATCCTTGAACCCTTAGGAGGATTCGGCTGCTGGTCGGCAATAATTCTGTTCGTCGTATAGGTCCAGTCGTAAGCGAAATCGCCGCTGAATGATGATGTTGCCGGGGATAGCGACGTAGTCTGATTCACAGTGACAGATTTATCGCTGCATCCGCTGATTAAAATCGCAATAGAAAAGATGGCTAACAAGCCTGTTCTATAGAATATAGATTTCATTTTCAACTTATGATTACTTAGTTAATATGTTATTTAGTTAATATCATTTTTTTAGTTTCAGCAAATCCGGCGGTCCTGATAGTATAGAAATATACGCCGCTCGATAGGTTCGAACCGTTGAAATCTGTGGAATAAACTCCTGCGCGCAGGTTTTGATTTACAAGCGTAGTCACTTCCCGTCCGGTTATATCATACACTTTAATATTTACAAATTCATTTTCAGGAAGTGAAAATTGGATCTTTGTGCTGGGGTTAAACGGATTCGGATAATTCTGCGCAAGATTAAATGACTTCGGAACCTGCGAGGAAATATTCTGGATGCCTATTATGCCGCTTCCTTCAACTGCATAATAAATCCTGTCTGCGGCAAGATTATATGCTGTTTCTGTCATCCCGTTGGTCCAGTTTATTCTGACAGAATCAATGCCGGTAGCAGTTCCCAGCCCGAACAGCTGCACAACGTCATCGCAAGAAAGGAAGCTGTTTCCGCCCAGTATTGCTTTCTTATGCACAGTTCCAGCATAATAAATTGTCAGCGATGTTCCTATTGCATCTTTGTTACTGATAGTGCCGGTACATTTGAACTTTATCCAGTGGTTTGTCCCGCCGTTGTTTTTATAAACATGTACGTTTGAGTCAATTTCCGTTACGAACAGATCAGGGTAACCGTCGTTATTGAAGTCGCATACAGCCGAACCGTGGCTTTGGCAGCTATCAACAAGCCCGACGCCTGACACTACATTGGTAAAAGTATTATTGTGGTTGTTCTTGAAATAGGCATCGCACATATCGATGCCCAGCGAGGCTGTTACAAAGAGGCCATCCCATCCTTCGTTATCGTAGTCGAAGAAATTCGCGCCCCAGCAGTTCTTGTTCATCTGGATGCCGGAAGGCCCTGAAATATTTGTGAAAGTCCCGTTCCCGTTATTTCTGAACAGGAAGTTTCCATTAATATTATTGCTCATATAAACGCTCAGGTTGCCGGAATGATTGATATCGCCGAGGGTCAATCCCATGCCGTCACAAATACACATAACTCCGCAAGTCAGAGTAACATCTGTAAAAGTACTGTTTCCGTTATTTTTGAATAGCGTAGGTCTCTGGCCTTTATCATTTGCAATCATTATATCCTGCCAGCCATCGTAATTATAGTCGAAGCATACTATAGCCAGCGGTTTTTTCATCGAGCTATCGGCTACGCCTGCTGCAGACGTAACATCTGAAAAAGTTCCGTTTCCGTTGTTTTTGAAAAGAATATTAAATTCATCTCCGCATCCTTCTATTCCGCCATAGTTGGCAACATAAAGATCCAGGTAACCGTCGTTATTGAAATCAAACCAGGATGCAACCGATGATTGATAGTGGTTAGGCACATCAACCCCCGCTGTAGCGGTGATGTTTGTAAACGTGCCGTTTCCGTTATTCTTATAAAGCCTGTTTCCCGAGTACCAGCTTGTAATATATACGTCTCTCAACCCATCATTATTAAAATCGCCAATGATGATGCATTTCAGTCCGCTGCTGACGAAATTAATTCCTGTTGAGGCAGTAATATCTGTAAATGAAACTCCTCCGTTGTTGTGGTAAACTTTTATTCCGCCGCCGCCTACAGCTGTATCCGCAGTAGCTATAATTACATCTGGAAAACCGTCATTATCCAGGTCCCCGATTGCCACGCCGCCTCCTGGAATATAATTATGGACATAATAAGTCGCGTTAAAACCCATTTGCGATCCCACGTTATTGAACGTTTGGGAACAAAGCGGTATTGTGATCAAAAAAACCAGAAAAGAAAGTACTTTTTTTGCTTTCATTTTTCGGTAAAAAATTATTTTAATATAATTAAATTAAAAGCGCCTAATCAAGTTCGATTAAGCAGAATAATCAGCAAGATAGCGGGATTACCTATTTTTGATTTATAAAAAAAGCGCCTGATAAGAATCAGGCGCTTTTGAAAAACAAATGAAAATTACTTAATCAGAACCATTTTGTGAATGTCGGTATAGTTACCGGCATTAATTCTGTAGAAGTAAACGCCGCTTGAGAAGTTTGCGGCATCCCATGTTACCGAATAAGAACCGGCTGCATAGTTTCCGTTTACAAGCGTTGCTACAACCTGTCCAAGCATGTTGAAGATTTCCATCTTCACAGCTCCGGTTTGCGGCAGGTCAAATTTAATGACTGTTGCCGGGTTGAACGGATTCGGATATGCCTGGTATAATTTGAATATATTCGGAATCGCGTTACCATTGGTGGTTACCCCTGTTAATGACGTTGTAAAGTTCCACAACGGGCCGTATGCGCTGTTTCCGCCAACGTTCTGAGCTCTTACATGCCAATAATACTTTACATTGTTTGACAGGCGTCCAGCCGGCGTATTCAAGCTGTCAACAGTCTGTATTGTATCAATCTGAGTTGTTGCAAATGTAGAATCGGTTGATACCTGCAGTCTGTACTGTGTAGCTCCGGCGCTGGTTGACCAGTCAATTAATGTGGTTGGAATTATTCCGGTTGAATTATTTGGAGGATATATGTTTGTTGGAGCAGGCGGAACCGCTACAACAGTTGTGAATTTAAAGTAAACTGAGAATGGTCCCCAGCCCACATCGTTCTTTGCTTTTACTCTCCACCAGTAATTTGTATTGTTCAATAAACCTGATACTGCTCTTGTTGTATCTGTTAAAGTCGAGTCCCTGATGACAGGAGTTGTAGTTGTATCTGTATAAAGTTCATACCAGTAATTGGAAATTGCCTGTACAGATTCTCCGTTTCCGTTACCATTATTAATTACATGGATCGGATGCGGTTTGAATGTCTGGTCAACTGCCCTTGACCAGTAATGAGTAAATGCTATAGGCTGATTTGTTGCGTTATTGGAAGGAGTTATCAAAGTCGGAGCGGTTGCAGGTCCTCTTGTCCTGAATGTCTGCTGAGTTGTATAAGCGCTCCAGCCAATTGCGTTCTTCGCCCTTACTCTCCACCACCAGTTTGTTAGCGGATTGAATGTGCCTATTGTAACCTGGGTTACAACTAATGTTGTATCGCTGTAAACAACAGAAGTAAAGAGCGAATCCAGCGCGATCACCAAATTATAATTAGTAGCGCCAGCCGAGGCAGACCACTGCAATGTATCTACCAGAGGCCTATCAACAGCATGATTTAATGGACGAATAAGCGGCGCCGGAACCGGAGGCGGAGATGGCGGCGCATACTGGAAAGTTAACCCTGAAGCCGGGAAAATTGTCGGCGAAAATGAACATGTCGCAGCGTTTGTAGCTCCGGCAGTTGTTGCGGCCCAGCTTGTTGTAGTTGTCCTGTTTGCAAAATCTGTCGCAGGACTTCCGTTTATGCCAACTTCAACTCCATTTGTTGAAGTATGTGTGCCTGTCTGATAAACTATCTGGACCGCGTTTGTCGTTTCAAATAGTTTTACCTCAAAACTTAACTCTGCGCCAGTGGTTGGCCAAAAGCCCCACTGATAAAACTCTACTGTTAAAACTCTGTTCGGAGCCGATCCGGTTGTCTGGTAATAGATCGAGCCCGTTGCTGCCCCCTGTAAATCGTATGCGAAAGGCGCTATATTATTTGTATTTGTTGTAAGCGGAGTGTATGTACCTCCCGGAATTGCGCCAATACCAAGAAAACCGTTGCAGCAGCATCCCCATACTGTCTGCGCAGCGCCATTGTATGTGAATGTGAAACCGATTGGGAATGTTCCAAATGTTCCGTCATCACAGTTTGTGCTGCCGGCAACAAGTGTGCCGGTTCCGTTAATTGAAGTATATGTTGTAGTTGATTGTGTAAACACATAATTGTTAACAACGTCCGGTGAAAGCTTTGGCTCATACGTAACGGACATTTCATTGTGGCCGTTTGCCATATTCATATTACCATTTTCATCTACTCTAAAATAACCAGATGGGTCAACCGGCGGAGCTGAAATAATACCACGCTCAAGATTACTTTTATACTTTAGGTATGCGTCATAGAAATTATGCTTTGCTACCTCGTAACTAGGGCTATCAATGCCGTCATTCTTTGCATCATTGACCGGTAAAAATGCAAATACAATGGCGGAAACAACTGCAAATGCTAATAACGAAAATAGTTTTTTCATTTAGATCCCTTCTTTGTTTATAAAAAATTCTACGAATGTACGTGATTGTCAGAACTTTGTCAAGGCATATAAGTTATTATTTTTTTTTGTTGTAGTTGACAACATGTACTACCTTTGATACGGGGTTTTTGAAGCCTAAATTAAGTTACTAATTATATTTATGAGTTGTGTTAGGGTTTGAGCGCAATTTTTTGGGAACCCGAAGCGCAGGAAAAATGATGCTGATAAACGGGGAAATCCAAAAAGCTGTATTGCAAAAAAAAACGCCTGATTTTAATCAGGCGCTCTTACAAATAAACAATTAAATAGTCCTATTTAACCAGAACCATTTTATGAATGTCGGTATAGTTGCCGGCATTAATTCTGTAGAAGTATACGCCGCTTGAGAAGTTTGCGGCATCCCATGTTACCGAATATGAACCGGCGGCATAGTTGCCGTTTACAAGCGTACCTACAACCTGGCCAAGCATGTTAAAGATTTCCATCTTAACGGCGCCTGTTTGCGGAAGGTCAAATTTAATAACAGTCGCCGGGTTGAACGGATTCGGATAAGCCTGGTATAACTTAAATACCTTAGGTATCTCGCCTCCGTTGCTTGAAACTCCGGTTAGAGAAGTTGTAAAGTTCCATGTCGGGCCGTAAGCGCTGTTACCGCCAACATTCTGGGCTCTCACATGCCAATAGTATTTGATGTTGTTAGCTAAACGGCCTGTTGGAGTGTGTATACTATCAACAGTCTGAATCGTATCCATTATGGAAGTTCCGAATGTTGAATCGGTTGATACCTGCAGCCTGTACTGAGTAGCGCCTGCGCTGGTCGACCAATCAATTAAAGTAGTCGGAATAATACCTGTTGAATTATTTGCAGGATATATGTTTGTTGGAGCTGGTGGAACCGCTACGACCGTTGTGAACTTAAAGTAAGATGAGAATGGCCCCCAGCCCACATCGTTCTTTGCTTTTACTCTCCACCAGTAATTTGTGTTGTTTAATAATCCTGCTACAGCTCTGGTTGTGTCTGTTAATGTTGAGTCTTTTATAACCGCTGCAGTTGTTGTGTCTGTATAAAGTTCATACCAATAATTCGTTATTGCCTCCGGCGACATTTGCCTTAAGAAAGGAGACTTCTGCGCAGAAGAATTGATTTGCTCTCCAACCGGAACCATGGTAAGATTTAAAGCGTGCGGTTTAAATGTCTGGTCCACCGCTCTCGACCAGTTATGAGTAAATGCTATTGGCTGATTTGTCGCGTTATTCGCAGGAGTTATCAAACTTGGAGAGGTTGCAGGCCCTTTTGTTCTGAATACCCATGGAACCGTGAATGCGCTCCAGCCCCCGGTGTTTTTAGCTCTGACTTTCCACCACCAGTTTAATAACGGGCTGAATCCTGAAAATATATAAGCAGTGCCTGTTAACGTAGTATCATTATAAACAACCGATGTACCCAAAGAATCAAGCGAAATTATTAAGTTGTAATTTGTCGCGCCTGAAGAAGGCGTCCATGAAAGTGTATCGTTTGACAGCGGCATATCTATTCTGTGATTTGCCGGCGTTAAAAGCGTCGGGGTTGCCGGCGGTAATATTACATTCTTTACATATATACTATCAATATAAAGATCGTTGCCGAATGCTGAAATCCCGTTGAACTTTAATTTATTTGTACCTGCGGGTAAAACTAAACGCTGGTATTTCCATTGAGTACATGTTGGCGAAAAAATAGCAGTTTGCGGCGGAGCTGTTACCAGAGCGCCGGAAGCTCCTCCATGAAGCAAAACAAGCTGAGTGAAAGTTGTACCGCCGTTAGTGGAGTACATGATTTGCAACTGATCGTCTTCACCTGAATAAGATGCATAAGCATCCTGGAAAACTAAGGAGTCAGTGGGGCCTGTTGCAGTAAATGACGGAGAAGTTAAATCAAAAGTTCCGCTTGATACGCCGTAGAAATTCGCTTGAGCTGAACCCGTTCCAACGCAAAAACCACTTTGAGAGATATAATTCCACAATCCTGTTGTTTGAGTCCACCCGGTCGGCGGAAAAGTTGTTGTGTTAAAACCCTGGCTTAATGCTTGAGCAAAAGAATCCGCTGAGGAGAATGAAAACAAAAGCAAAAAGATTGGAAAGATAGTAATCGAAATAAATTTTTTCATTTAGATCCCTTGGTTAGTTAAAAAATTCTACGAATCTAAAGCTCTGTCAGCATATTGTCAAGTCAATAGCCGTTTCCAGTGAAGTCTCTAGTTGATATTATTTTTTTTTCTAATCCAGCGATTATCGTTTAGTTCTTAAGTTTTTTTACTCGGTTAGAATCTATACTAAGATTTTAAAAATGATGATTAGAATATCTGCTGTAAAGGCGCAGATAAACCAATGTGATTGGATTGTTTCTTATCAGAACTTAAACTCGTCTTCCTCTTTTTTTCCCCTGTTTTCAACATGATCCATGAACTGTATTATCCTGTGGTTTATGCTGTCCATCAGTTCAATAACAATACCGAAGCTTAAATAAAGCATGCCTGAAACTATTGATGAAAGAATAATGGCGCCGCCGGCGACAAGTTTTATAAGATATACCTGTTCAAGATATGGGTTATTTGTCCCCTTTGCGGTCGCATAGACCCCAAGGGCGTCGGCTATAACATAAATGCCGCATAAGATACCAATGAAAATAGTTATAAAGCCTAAGACTTTAAGAAATGACTGCATCCCCGCAATAATTTAATTTTCCAAATTCCATTGCAAATATAGGCAATTAAATTAGCTTATGAAATACGAAGCAGATTTATTCATTGAAGCAGCATTTCAAAACCGTTTACGCTTTAGTGCGTTATCAAAAATATACCGAGAGTCCGAATTTTACACTGTTAGCTCTGAAATTAAAACTATCTGATTGAGATTCGCCTATATGTTCATTACCATAATAATAATCGATATCATGATATGACCGTTTAGAGTGATCATAAGTTGCTGTAGCTTCATATTCAGCAAACAGGCTCATATATTTTGTAAAAAACCATTCAGCCCCGATAAGCGCTTTTAATCCGCCGCCGATGGAATTTGAAGAGCCGGAACTAAAATCCTGATATTCAACGTCAGGGCTATTATATTTTCCCCACCCGTAATTGAAAAGCGGCCCTGCGCCGATGAAAATATTCAGTTTTGAATCAGGTTTTGGATAAAACAACAATACTGTTTCTGCTGAAATATTGTATCCATCATCAAAATAATCGCCTCTTTCGCCGTTAAACACATTATAACCTGAATTGTAAGATGCGCTTCCGCCGATTCCAAACCGCAAAGCTATTTTGCGCGACAAATGCCATTTAAATGATAATGAATAATTATTAAATGCTCCTAATGAAAAGTCGCCCATTATTCCAAACTGAATTGATAATGAACCTTTCTTAAGGGAATTACCTGAAGAATCAAATAGGATGGATGGTTTATCCTGGGCTGATACATTTGATGTGATTTGAAAAAAAATAAACAAGACCAAAGCCAACGTGGTTTTCATAATACTTTCAATAAAGAGGTTTAGAAAATAAATATTATTTTGCCCTCACTATACGGCGAATTTTTTAAAATCCCCGTATGATAGTGAAAGCTTTCCGCCTTTGGTTTGTTACTTAAACTTTGTTAGTATTTATAAAAACCTCTCCCGGTTTTTCTTCCGAGCAAACCGGATTCAACCATCTTTTGCTGGATCGGGTGGGGTTTATATTTCTGGTCGTAAAAGAATGCTTCGTAAACTGATTTTGTCACAGAGAAATTAACATCGATACCTATCAAATCCATCAGTTCAAAAGGGCCCATTGCAAATGAACCTTCGTTTTTCATAATGCTATCAATAACGCCGACTTCAATATTACCTTCGCCAAGTATTTTCAGAGCTTCTCCATAAAACGCACGCGCCACCCGGTTCACAATAAACGCGGGAGTGTCTTTGCAAACAACAGGAGTCTTACCCAACTTCCTGCATATATCTACTGTTTCTTTTACCGTCTCATCTGAAGTAAACTCGCCTTTCACAATTTCAACTAATTTCATAATGCTTGCCGGATTAAAGAAATGCATGCCGATGACCCTGCCAATGTTATTCTTTACGGACGCTGAAATAGAAGTAATCGAGAACGAAGAAGTATTGGTGGCTAATATCGTTTCGGCGCCGGTTATCTCATCGAGTTTAGAATACAGCTTCTTTTTAAGATCCATATCCTCAAATGCCGCTTCAATAATTAGTCCGCAATCTGAAAGCTTACCGATATCTACAATGAAATTAAGATTGGATTGGGCTGACGACCTTTTTACAGTATCTATCTTCCCTTTTTCAAGCAGCTTATCATATCCTTTCGAAATGCCGGATTTTGATTTTGCCAGCATTTCAGGATTGATATCATAAACAACAGTCTCAATACCGGATATCGCGCATGCGGAAGCTATTCCGCTGCCCATTGTACCTGCGCCTATTATTCCGATCTTTTTAACCATTAGTATGAGGCTCGTTTGTAATTTTTTTTACGATCAGAGTAAGATCTTTCCTTCCGATAATTTGCACAGCGGCGCCTTTTGTAATAATATCTTCAGCTGTAGCGTTCCACATAGTGCCATGCAATTCAATTTTACCTGTCAGAGCGGCCGGATTAATTTCTTCAGCTACAATCGACTTCTCTCCGATAATTTCATCGGCAAGAGATCCCTCTTCTTTTGCCTTATCATATCCGCCTTTAAAATATTTCTTTCCTTTGTTCCTGAATAAAACCAGCGTTCCCAATGACGATAATAAAAATACAACTACCTGCAAATTGAATGACTGCGTTATACCCAGCATAGTAAGCGCCGCGGTGAATATTGCTCCCACGCCGAAAAAGAAAATAACAAATCCCGGGATAAGATACTCAAGCGCCAAAAAGATTATGCCGGCAAGAAACCATGAAAGCGCAGGATTATTTATAAAAAAATTCATATGATTATGACTTAATAAAACTATCTTCCGGATTGTTGGATTTATTCACATCTGTAAAAACTTTGCTTATTGAAGCAACCAGCGACGAAACATCAGATAGATTTGACGGTATTATCATTGTGTTATTCTTCTGCGCCAGCTTGCCAAACTCAGCTAAATATGCCTCGGCTATCCTCAGGTTCATTGCGTTAATTCCGCCTTTTTCATTAATGGCATTTGCTATCTCCCTGATTCCTTTTGCCGTAGCAAACGCTACTCTTTCAATTTCCTGTCCCCTGCCCTCGGCTTCGTTTATTCTTTTCATTTTTTCGCCTTCAGAGCGTGCTATCGCTTCCTGTTTATCGCCCTCTGCGCGGTTTATAACAGCCTGCATCTTTCCTTCAGATTCAGCTATAACGGCTCTTTTTTCCCGCTCAGCCCTCATCTGCTTTTCCATTGCGTCTTTTATACTCGCAGGCGGTAAAATGTTCTTTATCTCATGACGCCTTACTTTAAGGCCCCATGGCTCAGCCGCTTTATCCAGGGCGGCGACTATTTCATTATTTATTTTTTCTCTTTCTTCAAATGTCTTATCCAGATCGATCTTGCCTATTTCGCTTCTCATAGTAGTCTGAGCCAGCTGCGTTGATGCAAAAATATAATTCGTAATCCCGTATGATGCTTTTACAGGATCTATTATTTGCATATACAAAATTCCGTCTACTTCCACCGATATATTATCCTTTGTAATACATGTTTGAGGAGGAACATCTATTACCACCTCTTTTAAAGTATGCCGGTAAGCTATCTTATCTATAAATGGCACAAGGATATGGAATCCTGCTTCAAGCGTTGCATGGTATTTGCCCAACCGTTCAATAATATAAACGGTTCTTTGAGGTACAACGCGCGCGGTTTTAAGAATAACTATTAAGACGAATATTGCAAGTACGAATGCGGCTATAATTGAAGGAGTCATATGATTACTTTATATTTCTTTATAAGTAACAGACTATTTAAATTTTGTTCTTCTATTTGAAGGCGATCTCTTTGCCCAGTTTGGCTGATTTATAAACGGCGTCCACTATTTTCATCCTTTCCAGAGCTTCGGTTCCGCTTGAAACAATATCGTTGTTATTAATTACGCAGTTAATAAAATGATTTATTTCATATTCATATGAACGTTTAAATATGTTTGTAGGCTTCTCCATTTTTAAAGGAGTCACGTTTACAAGCGTGCCGTGCATCTTTTTATATATCTTAAGCGGGTTGATGCTTGAGCTCCCTTCATTCCCGTAAACGTTGCAATAGAATAGGTCGTCTTCCCTGTGAAGAGTCCAGCTTGCTTCGATATTAACAGTAGCCCCATTCTCAAATCTAAGCATCAGGAAGGTTGAATCCTCAACTTCTTTAACGGACTGGTAATAATTGACGGCTGATACGCTTTTTATTTTTGGAAATTTCAGCAGCCACAAAGCGATATCCAATACAACAATTCCCAAATCCATGAATACGCCTCCGCCTGATTCAGATTTTATAACCGACCAGTTCTCGGAAGTGCTTCTTTTTTTCAGAAATCCTGACTTAATGTAGAATATATCCCCCAGTTCATTTGCCGAAATAAAGCTTTCCTGCATCATCATATCAGGACGGAAACGGCTGTTCATACCCACCATAAGCTTCTTTTTGAATTTTTTTGAAGCTTCTACAATTTCATTTGCTTCGTTAAATGTTCTGGCAAGCGGTTTTTCTACCAGTACATGCAGTCCCTTTTCTAACGCTTTGACCGCATGTTCTTTATGATGGCTCGTAGGCGATGCAATACATATACAATCAATATCGCACTCATTCAGCATTGTATCAATATTAGAATAAAAATTCTTAACATTATATTTTTGCGCAATCGATTTTGCTTTCGATTTATCTACGTCGCAAACTCCCGTGATTATCACGTTATCCATTTTCGCAAGGATCGGCAAATGCGCGATCTGGGCAATGCCGCCTAATCCTACTATTGCTACTTTAACTTTATCCATAATTTTTTAAAAATAAAAGGTCAAGCTACCCGGATCACACAAGCGATCTGCTTACCGTTGCTTTCTTTCGAACCTGGCGGGGTTGGGCAAATATCTGTTGCCCGGGGCTTGACCAAAATTGATTTCAAGATTTATTTTTGAACTTTGACAGCAACCTGCCGAAATTAATTGAATCTCTGAACGTCAGGTATAATCCTGCCATTCCCAATATTATATTTGCGACCCACATCGACATAAACGGGCTGAGCATTTCTCTGTCCGCAAGCTTTTCTCCTCCGATCAAACATGCCCAGTAAAGGAGGAAAAATCCAAGGCTCATTCCGGCCGCGACTCCGAAACTCCCGCGCCGCGTTATAATGCCCAGCGGGGCGCCTATCAAAACAAAAACGATGCACGAAAACGGTATCGAATACTTCTTGTATATCTCAACCTGGTACATATCGATCTGTTTCCTGTTCGCATCAATCGATTGAGCCTGGTTCATAAACTGGTTCTTAAAACCGGCGTACCTGTTAAAGAGCGTATTTATGAACTGTGTATTCTGTCTTCTTGCCAGAGTATCCAGGTTAAGCGTATCATACTTTATGTTCCTGAAGTCGGATGCAAGTATGCGCATCTGGCTTATTGATCTTACAATTCCTGTATCAAAATCACTCTGCATCTTAACTACAACATTTCTCATTGAATCAGCGCTTAACTCCCTGTCCCCCCGCGACATCGCGTTTTCATCGGAGCTGTTGAATCCAAATCCCTGGGCATCAATAGTAACAATGTGCTTTGTGAATTTTATCTTACGGTAATCGTTATAAACATCTTTTCTGTTTAACTGGTGGATCTCTCCGTCAAACAGATCCAGCACTATCTTTGAATAATCGGAAGAAAATCTTATGCTTCCGCTATCCGCTGTAAGCGTATTGGAAACAATCGGATTGGAATTATCAATTATAAATACTCCTTCAAGCCTGTTTGAAGTCGTAAAAGTCTTTCTTACTAATATATTGTAACCGCTTATATCGTCTGTAAATCTTCCCGGCTCTATTACAAAAGTCGGGCGCATCCTCTGGATGTCATTCATAAGCACCTTGGTTCTGTGGTTGGCCTCCGGCAGTACGCGGTTATTAAAAAGAACTAAGCCATAACACAAAATAACCGATGCAATTAACGGCGGCATCATCAGCCTTAGGCGGCTTAATCCTGATGACTGCATCACAATAACCTCGTTTGTGGAAGATAAAGTCCCGAATGACATAAGAGTTGCCACTAAGACCGCCATTGGCCCTGCTAGCGTAACCATCCATGCCAGGTTCAGCGATATGAGCTGAGTAATTATCCACCAATCAAGTCCCTTCCCAACTAAGTTATCAATGTACTTATAAATGAATTGGAATGTAAAGACGAAAATAATTATAAAAAACGAGATAATAAACGGAGCAAAATGTGCCTTAAGTATGTATCGGTATATTAACAAAATCGAGTGAATAGAGTGTTTCGGGTAAAAAGAGTGAATAGAGTAGACAAACAGAAAGAATTATTATTTTTTTGTGATGGCTCAGATTCAATAGTTGTTCCGGCTCGGTGTTTAACCTCACCCAATCCTAACGAACACCCCTCTCCTTTGAGGAGAGGGGAAGCGCACCATGGCGCGCGGGGTGAGGTGAAAATTATTTCAAGAAAATTTTTGAACAAATTCGATTTTAATTATTTAATTACTTCAAGTTCTTTACCTACCATGGTAAACGCGGCGATACATTCATCAAGATGCGCTTTTTCATGAGCCGCCGATAGCTGCACGCGTATTCTTGCCTGGTCCTTCGGAACGACCGGATAATAAAATCCGATCACGTAAATACCTTCGTCAAGCAATAAGTCTGCGAACTCCTGTGAGAGCTTCGCATCATAAAGCATTATAGGAACTATAGGATGTTCCCCGGGCCTGATATCGAACCCCGCCTTTGAAAGCTCGCTTCTGAAATATTTGGTATTTGATTCAAGCTTATCTCTCAGTTCTGTAGTTTTCGAAAGCATATCAAAAACAGCGATAGATGCTCCAACTATAGCGGGAGCCAGAGAATTTGAAAAGAGATACGGACGCGAGCGCTGACGAAGCATGTCTATTATTTCCTGCCTGCCTGTTGTGTAACCTCCCATTGCGCCGCCCAGCGCTTTGCCAAGCGTACCGGTTATGATGTCAATTTCCCCGAAAACTCCGCAGTGTTCAGTCGCTCCTCTTCCGGTCTTACCCAGAAATCCCGCCGCGTGACACTCATCTACCATTGTTAAAGCGCCGTACTCTTTTGCTAACTGTACTATTTCGCCAAGCTTAGCAATATATCCGTCCATAGAAAAAACGCCGTCGGTAGAAATTAATATATTTTTCGCACCGCCTTTTTTAGCTTCTTCCAGCTTCTGTTTCAGGTCTATCATGTTGCTGTTCTTATACCTGAACCTTGCGGCTTTGCACAGCCTTATTCCGTCGATAATACTTGCATGATTTAATTCATCCGAAATAATCGCGTCAGTTTCATTCAATAACGGTTCAAATACCCCGCCGTTTGCATCAAAGCATGCTGCGTATAATATGGTATCTTCAGTACCGTGGAAACCGGCAATTTTCTTTTCCAGCTCTTTATGTATATCCTGCGTTCCGCAAATAAACCTGACAGATGACATTCCATAGCCATGCGTATCAAGCGCAGATTTTGCCGCTTCAATAATTGCAGGGTGTGATGAGAGCCCTAAATAGTTGTTCGCACAAAAGTTAAGCACTTCAACGCCGTTTTCTACTTTAATTACAGGGCCCTGTTTTGTGGTAATAACTCTTTCGCTCTTATATAAGCCGCTTTGCTCAATTTCATTCAGATCGCCGCGCAGCTTTTCCAGAAGAGTTGCCGCCAATATTCCTCCTTTTAGATTTATATACTAAAATAATAGAAAATTGGGTTATATTCTGTATAATAATTTGTATTGAAGATGAGCAGATACCAAATATTTTAATTATCCTTAAATATTGTCTTCCTATACCACTGCAAATATTTCTCAGGCTCGTTATAATCCTGTCCGCTGGTTTGAACAAGGTATTTTTTTGCTTCAGCTTTTTCATCAGGATAACCAATCCAGTAAATGCCGATAGCATTAATGAATTTGGCATATTTACTTAATTCCTTCCAGTTCTCTATCCAGTTTATATCATCAAACATAAAATTAATTTGCTTTGCATCTGGAAAACCAAACTGGCTTAGAAGCCAAAGGTTACTGTTGTGAAATGTAGTATCTATATATAAATGATAAATTATATTTGAAAACTCCTTTGAGTCAAATCTTCCGAGCCAATCAAAATTTGGGTTAGATTTTAACCATTCAGAAATCATTGAACAATTTTTAAATTCAATACCTGTGATAATACGTAAGATCTTTAAATATTCGGCATAAAATTGATTTGCTTTATACCCCGGTAATAATTTTTCATATATTTGTATTTTTTCATTCAGCCGTTCTGCAATATATTTA
>CAZMRG010000053.1:0-20346 GCA_964568655.1 uncultured Ignavibacteriales bacterium
AGAATGTTCTTATAATAGATGACCTTATTGATACAGCAAACACATTTGTTGCCGCCGTTGAGGCGTTAAAACGAGCCGGAGCAAAAGAAGTTTACGGAGCAGCTACTCACGCAATACTATCCGGTCACGCAATTGAGAAAATTGATAACTCAAGCCTGAAGAAGCTTGTTGTATCAAATACCATACCGCTTAACGGAATTAAGTCTAAGAAGATAGATATACTTGACGTATCCAAGCTGTTTGCAAATGCGGTAATCCGCACAAACGAAAACCAATCAATAAGCTCGCTGTTTAAGATAGAAAAGTGATTTGAGAAGGCAGAAGTGAGAAGGCAAAAGGCAAAATAAAAAGGCAAAAGTAAAAAGTGTAGGGGCGGACCTGTGTGCTGCAGGCAGGTCCGCCCAAATTATTTTATAAAGATAAACAATACCTCTCCCAAAAATTTGTCATGAAAGTCCCTATTTCAACAATATCATTTTCTTGGACACGACAAAATCTCCCGCTTGCAATTCATAGAAGTATATGCCTGATGCGATATCGCTTCCGTCAAAATTTACCTCATAACTTCCCGGTTTAAGTGGTTCATTCACAAGCACTGCAATCACATTACCAATAATATCATATATTGTCAACCTAGTATTCGAAACTCTTCCTTCGGAGGTATGCGGAAGGCTAAACTTTATATTTGTTTTAGGATTAAACGGATTAGGGTAATTTTGCCTCAATTCATAAGAATCAGGTAAATTGTATGAAACTGTTTTAAGCGCTACACAATTAGTGGTGAGTGTACCACCTGAGGAAACAGCCGTTGGTGGCGAATTAATAATTGAATTTTGTGAATTCAATATTGACGCTGGGATTCCCATGGTTCCTCCAGACCCTGATAAAGATTGAGGCATACTAGTAGTTGCGCAAGTATTACCGTCATTATCAAGTTTTATGATGTTCATTCCAAATTCGGCCCCAAAGTTGTCGCCGGCAAGAACATATCCACCATCTGAAACTTGTATGATTGAATATGCTACAGCAGGATAAAATATAGACGTACCACCTATGTACCTGGACCATGTGAGCATGCCGTTAGAGTCAAGCTTAACTATATACATATGACTTGTTCCATAAGTTTGAAATGGTCCGTCACCTCCAGCCAAAGCATAACCACCATCTGTAGTTTGTATAATAGAGTAAGATTCATTGTTATAATTTGCTCCTACAGATGTTGTCCACTGAATGTTGCCGCTTGAACTTAGTTTCACTACGTACATATTGCTATTATGGCCTGTGGTAAACGAATAGGTTACTCCAGTAATAACGTAGCCGGAGTCCCTCGTTTGTATTGTAGAATTGGCATAATCATTATTTGAACCGCCATTCACGATTCTCGACCATTGCAATGCGCCAGTATCGTTGAGTTTGACTATGTATATTTTACTGTCTCCTGTACCAAATGTCCGAGTGTTTCCCACAATTAAGTAACCCCCGCCTATGGTTTGAATAATGCTATGTGCTTCATCATAACCTATACCCCCAACTGTTTTAGACCACTGCAAAATTCCTGTGGAATCGAGTTTTATAATATACATGTCATTATCCCCTGCACCAAACGAATACGTTCCTCCAGCAACAGTATAGCCGCCATCGGAAGTCTGTACTATAGAAAATGCAGCATCATCATCGCTTCCACCGATTGTTCTTGACCACAATAGCGTACCATTGGAACTAAGTTTTACAATATACATATCGTCCCCCCCGGCTCCGAAAGACCATGTCTCACCAGCCATAACATATCCCCCATCCATAGAGCGAATAATGCAATTCGGCCAGTCGTTATTTGCACCACCTAATGTTTTTGTCCATTGAAGATTACAATTTGAGTCAAGCTTAACTAAATACATATCTGAGTTTCCTGCTCCGAATGAATAAGTTGCGCTTGCTAAGACATATCCGCCGTCAGAAGCTTGTAATACTTGGCAACGTGAGTAGTCATTAGCTGCGCTGATTGAAAATTGGAATTGAGACTGTGCCAAAGACATCCCTTCCGCCCCATTTGATATTTGAGTTAACTGTGCGTAAAGGTCAACGTATGAGATAATAATTACAAGAGATATGAAGAGTACATTTTTCATAGTAACCCCCTAAATATTTCCTTCAATAAAAGTTACATAGCAATATAGCAAATTCAAAATACTTATATAATTCTTAATTTACCCTCCCGGCATTTACCCCTCAAAAATAACCCGTTTTTAACAGAACTTGCTGCAGAAACATTATGTTGTATGGTATGAGAGCATAATCATTTCCATTGAAAATGCTGCCATTTTTATCTAATTTATAACACATAAAAAACTTAGTCAGGAGGCTAATCATGTCAGAAGAAAGAGGCTTAGCCAAAGGTCTTTTCGTCGGATTTCTAGCAGGCGGTATTGTCGGCGGAGTTATTGCTTTATTATACGCTCCCAAGAGCGGAAAAGAATTCCGCGCCGATATCAGGCAGAAAAAAGATGAAATTATGGATGATGCGGAAGAGTACCTTGATATAGCCAAACACAAGGCTCAGGATATCATCAACGAAGGAAAGAAACGTTCAGAAGAACTGATTTCCGAAGCAAAAAAGAAAGCCGGTTCGCTTTTAGACGACGCGAATAAAATTCTTAACGTTGCAAAAGATAAATCTTCCACGGCATACGACCAGGCGAAAGAAAGAATAGCCGACGAGTCGGCTAAGGTTAAAGACGCTATCAAAGCCGGAGTCGAAGCTTATAAGGAAGAAAGAACAAAGAACTAGTTAAGAACGGAAAAACTAAGGCTATAAGATGCAGGAACTGGACTACATTGTAAAAATTGCAGAGATAATATTATTCGTAGCGCTTTCGGTCACTGCTGTTTACCTGATCATTTCTTTTAAGAAGATCACGCAGGCGATCGATAAACTTGAGCATAACGTGGACGAAATGAAAACAAATTTCGCCCCCGTTCTTGCTAACGCGCTGGTAGTCACTGAAAACATGAAAGATATTTCGATAAAAGTCGACAGCCAGATGGCAAAGGTACATGGCATCATCGATTCTGTGAAAGAACGTACAGATTCAATTCTGGAGTTTGAAAAACGCACACAGCGCGAGGTCGAAATGCATGTTGACGACTCGTTGAATTTTATCTCTGCAATTGTTACGGGAGTGAAAACGTTTATGAACCGCGTATCATCGCGCTCAAACGGCAGAGCTCCCAGAAAGATCAGGGAATATTTAGAAGAATCTGACACATAGCTGTTTTAGATTACATAACTTCTAGCTAAAACCCCCTCAGCATATATATCACAGCGGGAAAGAATCTTCTTTTCCCGCCGCTAAATTAGAATTTAACCGGACCTCCAAAAATCCGGGCTTATTAAATATTATTCCATTCATAATAAAAATTAAAGGATACTAATTTGAGCAGCGTTAATTCAGACCAAATCAGGAATGTTGTCATTGCCGGGCACGGAGGCTCGGGCAAAACGATTCTATCGGAATCTATTCTGTTTTGCTCGGGCGCGGTAAACAGGCTTGGCAGAATAGAAGAAGGCTCAACCACTTCAGACTACAATAAAGACGAAATCACCCGGCAAATCTCGATCAACTCAACGGTTCTCGTAACAAACTGGAAAGACTACAAACTCAACATTATCGATACGCCCGGCTACACTGATTTTACCGGCGCGGTTAAATCGGCTATGCGCATTATGGATACGGCCCTGATAGTTGTGAATGCTGTCGAAGGCGTTGAAGCCGGAACAGAAATTGCCGCAAACTATGCCAGGGAATACGGTATTGAAATTGTTTTTGTAGTAAATAAAATTGACGCTGAAAACTCGAAGTTTGACGAAGCTATTACCGAGCTTAAAGAAACGTACGGCTCGCATGTAGCCGAAATACAGTTCCCTGTTGATGAAGGCATTGGTTGCCACAAGCTTATTGACGTTGCAAAAATGAAAATGCTTGTGTTTAAAACCGACGGTAAAGGAGAATATACCGAAGAAGATATTCCGGACGAACAGAAGGAAAAAGCCCAGAAGCTGCACCAGGAACTGGTAGAGATAGTTGCAGAAGAAGATGAAGAACTTATGGCTAAGTTCTTCGATGAAGGCGGCTCGCTTACGCCTGAAGAATTAATAGAGGGCCTGACCAAAGGCATTAAAGAAAAAAAGATACTACCTGTTATGTGCACTTCTGCCGTTCACGAAGTAGGCGCATCTACATTACTTGATTTTATATGCAACTACTGCCCGAGTCCTATGGACTCACAGGCATTTATGGCGAAAAAAGTCGGCGCAGATGATTACGTTGAAATTGAGCCTAAAGAAAACGGCGAACAGGCGCTGTTTGTTTTCAAAACGCTTTCAGAGCCGCACGTTGGCGAAATGTCGTTCTTCCGCGTCTTATCCGGCTCGGTTGTAGCGGGCAACGATCTAATTAATAACAATAACGGCAAGACAGAGCGACTCACACAGATCTACCAGATGAACGGAAAAACGCGTAAAGAAATTTCCAAACTTGTAACGGGCGATATTGGCGCGGTTGTTAAGCTTAAGGATACTCATGTTAATAATACGCTGACCGGGAAAAGCCTTTCGGTGATTATCGATCCGATTGTATTCCCCGATCCGCTAGTATCAAGCGCGATATTGCCTAAGGCAAAAGGCGACGAAGAAAAAATTGCTGCAGGACTTGCTCACCTGCACGAAGAGGACCCGACGTTCCTGTTCAAGTTTGACCCCGAACTCAGCCAGACGATCATGAGCGGACAGGGCGAATTACATCTTACTGTTATAGTAAACAGGCTTAAAGAAAAATACGGAGTAGAAGTAAATATAGTAGAGCCGAAAATTCCCTACCGCGAAACAATAAAAGGGAAAGTAGACAGCGTTGAATATAAACATAAGAAACAATCAGGCGGGCACGGGCAATACGGACATGTATTCCTGAAAGTTGAACCAATGAAACGAGGTCTGGGTTTTGAATTTGTGGACGAAATTGTCGGCGGCGTTATACCGGGAAAATACATTCCATCGGTTGAAAAAGGCGTTAGAGAAGCGCTTGTAAAAGGGCCGCTTGCTCACTACCCGGTTGTGGATGTAAAAGTAACTTTGCATTACGGTTCATATCATGACGTTGATTCGTCTGATATTGCATTTAAGATTGCCGCAATGCAGGCGTTCAAAAAAGGATTCATGGATGCCAAGCCTGTTCTGCTCGAACCGATTCATGAAATAGAAGTCACTGTGCCTGAGGCATTCATGGGCGATGTAATGGGCGATATCTCATCAAGACGCGGAAAAATATCCGGTATGGATACTAACGGCAAGATGCAGGTTATAAGAGCTACTGTGCCGCTATCAGAGCTTCACGACTACGCTACCAAGCTGCGTTCTATAACGCAGGGGCGCGGAATATTCAAAAGAAAATTCTCGCACTATGAAGAAGTGCCTAAAGAAGTTGAAGCCAAGATAGTCGCAGCCGCGCAGAAAGAAAAAGAAGAAGCAAGCGCGTAAAATCAATTAGGAATTGAGAATTTGGAATTACGAATTTTGCTAGTTGAAGGTTTGCGATTTCGGATTAGAAATCAAAATCCCTAAAAAAGTGATTTCATACTTCGAATGTTAATTATTTACCGCTAATTGCTAATTGATCTTTTTAAATTCGTAATTCATAATTTTTAATTCAGATGGAAAAGCTGTGGTCGCCGTGGCGGTCAAAATATATAGATTCATTCAAGCCGGGAAATTCGAAAGACGATGACGAATGTCTTTTCTGCCGTATTCAGAAAGAAGATAAAGACAAAGAAAATTTTCTTATACACCGTTCTGAAAAAAGTTTCATAATAATGAATTTATACCCTTACAATTCCGGCCATCTTATGATAGTTCCCTACAAACATGCTCCTTCGCTTAAAGTATTGGATAAGGATACTTACCTGGACTGCATGAATATGCTGAATCTTGGCTGTGAAATACTTCATGATTCAATTTTCCCGCATGGGTTTAATATCGGCGCCAACATCGGGCGCGTATCAGGCGCAGGGATCGACGGCCACATACATTTCCATATTGTCCCGCGCTGGGATGGCGATACCAATTTTATGCCGGTTCTGAACGACGTAAAAGTCGTATCAGAAGCTATGGAAGATACATATCAAAAACTTGTCAAAACCCTTTCGAAACTAATTCACTAAGAAAGCGTTTATTAATATAGACTTTTAGATTAATTACGTCCAAAAAATCGGTAATATCGCGATTGTGATATTAATACATAAATTAGTATATTACTGGTAATTATGACCCTTATAATATTAAAAAGTTGATGTAAAATTTAATAAATTTAATAAAATTTAATGGAAAGGAATATATGAAAGTAACAAAATTCTTAGTTTTATTTGTAATAGCTGTTTCAACCGCATTTTTATACAACGGATGCGGGTCTGATACCACAACACCTGTGGGCCCAACAACAGGCACTGTAAACGGAAAAGTTGTTGATGCACAGGGAAACCCGGTTCAGGGCGTTCTGGTAGCAATAGGAAACGCCAGCTTTACTACAGGCGCTGACGGAAATTTTACGTTTAACAGCATAACTACTCCATATAACATAAAGCTTGTTGTATCAACCGGTGCTACGCCAAGCGGATTCATGTACCAGGGCATAACAACATTCACACCGCAGATATTCGCACAAGGCCTCACTCCGACGCCTTCAACAGCGGTATTGACAGTTAATATCCCCTCTTTAGGCGCTAATCAAAGAGCGGCTGTAATTTTTACTGATAACGCGTTAGTTCATTCTTCTACAACAGTTTCAACCTCGCCCGCAACAGTAAATGTAACATGGCAGAATTCAGCGCCTATTACAGGTAAAGTTATCGTACTGTATTATACCGGCGATATAACCGGCGCGGTTGTAACTTATGATAAATATGGAGAGAAATCTAACATCTCATTAAATAACAACGGAACATCAACAATAACTTTTGCTGCAGGCGATTTGAATGTAACGCCTTCGACTTCAACGCTGTCAGGCACAACGACCGTTCCAACGGGTTACACTCCCGCACAAACGCGTTTACTTATTAAATTCACTACGCAGGGAACGCCACTGATTGGTATTGCTTTAGGAACTGGGGCAGTAGGGCCAACATTCTCATTTAAGGTTCCGGGCGGATTAACTTCTGCATTTACTATCGGGCTTGAAGCTACCTCAGGAGCTGCGACGGGAGAACAAACAGTAAAAGTGGCAACCGGCACAGTCGGAGGTTCAAATGCTATTACGCTAGAAACTCCTCCAACTTTAAGCACGCCTGTTAACGCGGCTACCGGCGTTGATACCACAACAAACTTTACGTTTGCGGGCGGAACAGGAACCGGCGTTTACATGTTACAGGCAACTTCAACTGGCGCTACTCCTAAACATTTTTATGTTTTGACAACTTCTACCTCGCTTACTCTGCCGAGTTTCAGCTCGTTTGGTTTGCCTATGGGCAGCAGTACAGCATACACCTGGGTAGTCGTAAAAATTGGCAGTATGTCTACAGTTAATGATTTTGTTTCCTCTGGCTTTTTGAATAATGCCAGCTTTAATTTCGAAACCATATCGCAATCGCGGACATTTACCACTCCTTAAATTGCTGAAACGTTTGATTATTTTATTAAAACCCCCGCTAAATATGCGGGGGTTTTTTAATAATATTTATGCCTTTATTATGTATCCGAAAAGCCTTAAATTTGCAGTCTTTAGTAAAACAGGCTCCCATCGACTAGGGGTTAGGTCGTCACTCTTTCACAGTGAAAACACGGGTTCGAATCCCGTTGGGAGCGCCACTGGATTTCGGATTTGAGATTTGAGATTTTGCCTGCCTGCCGAAGCCTCGGCGCAGGCAGGGATTGAAAAAGACGTCTGATTGACGTCTTTCTAATTTATAAAAACAACGCAACGCTTGCTTTAATTATTGATACATCTTTTCGTGTTTTGCTTTAACATCTTCCAGTTTAATACCCAATTCTTCAGTCCATTTTTCTATCAGATTTTTCTCGCTATACGACACATTTCCGTCTGACATGATAATACCCCAGCAAATTGCCATTGCCTCAGTTTTATCTTCTATTGAGAGCTTGCTTAGAGCTTTCATCGCTGATTCAGAATTAAGTTCTTTTGTTCTGAATTTTGACAACCAGTCTGTTGATTCAGCTTCTTTCATCGCTTCTCTTAAGGCAGGAGTTTTAGTTATCGCATCCTCAATTTCTTTAAAAGAAAATTCACCGTCAGAATTTCCTGTCGACATTGCAAGCATAATAATTGCTTCTGATTTTGTAATTGACATTTTTTTGGTTTAATTTTCCCGCTCAATGGCTTTCTAGATACGCCCCGTTTTTTAAAGTGGGTTCTGGCTTCCACTTTTTATGTTTTTGTTTTTTGTATTATAGTTAAAATAGTTAAAAATGTATCCTGTTTAAATTGTAATTATTATGTTTATGAAGTGATCTTAACCTATCGTTATGAACACCGGAACGAGGAAAATTGAGTGTATTAACAGGTTCATATTTATGTTCATTTAAACCCTTTAAATCAACTATCAACTCCGCTATGCCGGTTTACTCTACCGTTAAAGCCATTGGCCTACCCTATAAAATGTTGTGAAAAAACGTTACTTCTCGTGTTTAAAGCCATATTGAGAACTCCTGTTCACCCCAATAGATTGTTACATGTTACAACACGTATATTTGTACATAAGAAATTAGTAGGGAAACTAGTTAGCAGAGAGAGTTTAAAAATTTAATAATAAACTTTTTCAAAACCAGGAACCTACTATGAAGAATCAAACTTTTATCCTTATTGCTTCGCTTCTCGTTTTCAATTCGTTTTATAATTCAACGCTTTTTTCGCAAACAAATCCAACGGCGCAGACGCTTCCGTATTATCAGGACTTTTCCTCGCTTTCATATAGTTCAAAGACATATCCTGCAGGTATTCAGGGCGGACTGGTCAGTAACGCGCCTTCAAGCGCATTTAGCTTCATCGCTTCTGCAAGCGACGCTGCAATGACACAAAGCGCAACCGCATCAAATTCAACCGGCGGAATATACAACTACAACAGCAAGATCGGCTTCCTGAACGGAACTACCGGCGACTACTGTATCACACTTGCTATAAAAACAACGGGAGTAACCAATATATTAGTTGAATATGATCTGATGACAATACGCAATCCGTATAACGGAACATCCAATTACAGGATCAACGGCGTGGAGCTGCAATACAGAGTCGGTACAACCGGAAGCTTTAAATCAATTAATTCAAAAGTCTATATAAACGGCACAACGGCTCAGACTTCAGGAACATCAGGGCAGAATGTACAACAGTTATCAATTACTCTTCCCGCTGAATGTGAGAACCAGAGCGTAGTCCAGTTAAGGTGGGTTTCAAGACAGGTTGCAGGAAGCGGCTCAATGCCAAGCTTTGCGATAGATTATATCGACATCGAAGGCGCCGGCGGCAAAGTGATCCATTATTACTACAAAGGATCGGGATCTTTATTATCAACAACCAGCTGGGGATTGAATTCGGACGGATCTGGCTCACACCCCGGAAATTTTACGGATGACGGACAGTACTTCATAATTAAGAATATTTCTTCTTTGAACTTTGACGGGAACTGGACCGTTAGCGGTTCATATTCAAAAATAGTACTTGGCGACGGGATAAATCCAATCGCTTTTACCACAATAAACAGCGCGCAGATAAACGGCGTTGTTGATATGCAGAAGAATTCTACATTCATTATATCGCAATCAACGAGTAATTTGATCACGCTTGGAAATTTATACCCCGGCTCAAGCCTGCAGGTTTTATTTACCGCGTCTCTTCCTTACCTGCCTGCCGAAGCGACTTACGAGAACCTTCTCCTGAATTCATCAACAAACAGTACTTACCAGTTCACAATTGCCAGCCCGAACATTCTGATCAAAAAGAATTTCACGGTAATTTCGACGCTTCTTGATAACCAGGGCGCTGATAATTTTAAGTTGCAGGTCGGCGGCGATATGACTTTGGGCGGTACAGCTTCTCAAACATCTAATTTTTCAAATCATGCAGAGCTGGTTTTAAACGGCTCCGTAAACCAGACATATACCGGAAACGGCCTGGCGCTTAATATAAACCAGCTTACAATAGCTAACAGCGCCGGAAGCAAGTTTACACTTTCCTCAACAGGCGGGAGCTCGAATATAAACATTTCTTCGGGCGTTGCCCCTGAGTTAAGTATGTCGGGTGGAAACATAGAACTTGGTTCAAATACAATTACATTAGGCGCCTCAGCTTCTTTACCCGGAATACTGACGTACGTATCAGGTTTCATAACAGGCGCGGGTACATTTTCAAGGTGGTTTTCTAACACTGGACTTCCGACTACGTTAACAACATTGTTCCCTATGGGAAATGATACAAACACAAGGTTTGTTCAATTGTCATTTTCAACTTCAAGCGTTACAAGCAGCGGAAAGATCTCAGTTTCGCACTCAAACGTAACAGGCCTTACAATGATGGCTCAGCCGTTCTTTGACAATAGTTTGCATATTGACAGGCGCAGCAACATGTCATGGACAATTGCACAAAGCGGCGGATGGAACATTGGCAGCGGAACAATCGCGGTAAGAATATTCGGCTCAGGATTGCCTTCAATTAACAGCGTAGCCGATCTGAGTCTTGTTATGAACAGCGCCGCAGCGGGCGGTTCGTACACAGCCGGCTCAGGGACAACAACTTTTCCGCAGGTGAACCGTACCGCATTGAATATCACAACACTTGGCGGTACAACCCAGGGGAATACATTTTACATTGGTTCGACTACTAACAGTCCACTCCCGGTGCAATTATCTTCATTCAGCTCCATGGTTCAGGATAGAAGCGTAAAGTTAAACTGGACAACAGTATCAGAAATTAATAACTCAGGATTTAATATTGAAAGACGCGCGCAGATTTCCGGAAAGCAGACTTACTCAGCGTGGGAAAAAATTGCATTTATTGAAGGTAACGGGACTTCGAATAACAGTCACACTTACGGCTATGCAGATGCAGGGTTAAACACTGGAAACTACCAGTACAGGCTGAAACAAATAGATTATAACGGCAACTCGGAATATTTCACATTGCCGAATAATTCAGATGTAGTTGTCGGCAAACCGGCGGCTTTTGAAATTTCACAGAACTATCCTAATCCGTCAAATCCCCAGTCGAAGATCAATTACCAGGTACCTTTTGACGGTAAGGTTTCTATTAAAGTGTATGATATAGCGGGAAAAGAAGTTGCAATTTTGATGGATGCAAACCAAACGGCCGGATTCTACAGCGTAGTTTTCAACGGCGTAAACCTGGCTTCAGGAGTTTATTTTTACAGAATAATTGCAGAAGGCGGAAATCAGACTTTTACAAAAACAATGAAGATGATTCTGGTTAAGTAGGGGGCCGGAACCATTCTTTTAATTGAAGGACAGATATTTATCTGTCCTTTTTTTATTGGCATTTTCATCTTATGTCTTAAAGACATCGTATGAAATATCTTTAAAGATCAGGAAAGTCAACCCCTGTTGGCAAAGTGAATGTGCCGGGCGGGATATCGGTTGTGTTATCATACGATGTAGCTTCAATCGTGTTCCCTTCCGTTGACGAACCGACAGAACGTTTTAGCATCAGGTTGTTCTGATACATAAAGTATTCAGTTTTGGCATCGCCGAAAGAAACTATCAAATATCTTGTACAATTTTTTCCTAACACAGTCCCGTTTCCTGATATTTCCGATGACGGAAAAAGCGGAATTGGATCCCCTAAGTCAATTATATAAACGCCTATCTGCATCCCCACAAATGAAATATCCATAGCATGCCTGCTCCCTGTCTTATAACCGCGCCCCGAGATGACCGTATATATTTTTCCTTCATTCTTAAAAATATAAATGTCCGTGGTTTTTTCCATGTCTGTTCCGCGGTTTTCAGTCGCGGTGAATTTCATCTTATCATTATCGCGGTATAGCTTCACGCCGCCCTTTACATTTCCACCGGCATCCTTCAGTGAGTAATCCACTGTATATTTCAGGTCATAAGCAGGATCCTGAGAATAAGCGTTAACTATAATAAAGCAAATAAGGAGGGCCGATATGAAGATCGATTTTTTCATAGAATTCCTTTACAAGCGTTTAATTAATTATACAAAGTTAGGGTATAAGCGGCAAATAAGTCAAGTATCTGTCCGGCAATTATCAGGATTAAATCTAAATTGATCTTCGTACCAAAATACTAAAAAACAAGTGTTTCCAAATGTCCACGGATTAAACATTGCCAGGTAATCGCCTTCATTCATTGACCACATGCAATGATATTGTATGAATTGAATATGTTCCATAGTTTTGTACGGTAGAACTATATCCTAATGCGAAGACAATGAAAAGCCTCTCTGAAAGATTTTCTAACCGGACCATCAAATTCATATTTACCATACTGTTTCTGTTTGCGTTTGCCGTATCATTATGGAACGGCATCAACGTAGTATTCCTGAACGCGAACAGCAATGATGAATGCGCATGGCGCCCAATACCCGAGCGACCCGGGGTTTATCTGATAACAGATGTTGTGCCGGGAGGAGTAACAGATAAAGCCGGGATTAAGAACGGCGACATTCTGCTTAAACTGAACGGGGATGATTTTAAGGATAATAATCCAAACCGTATTATAAACGCGGTGCCAAAAGGAGAGTTCTGCACCTATCTTGTTGAGCGGGATGGTAAACAATTCGAAACAAAAGTTGAAGTACTTAAAGTAATTAACATAGTTTATATTTCAGGCTTCCTGTTCGGGCTGGGTTTCCTTATAGTCGGGTTTATTGTTGTGATGTCAAAACCGCAAGGCATGGTTCAAAGGCAATTTGCATATTTTGCTTTCCTTGCCATGATGATATGCGGCCTTTCGTCTCTTCAGTTCGCAGAAAATACAAGCGCGGCTGTAATGCTTATTATGAACGGCTTCATGCTGATTTCAAGAATTTTAGGGCCTGTGGCTTTCCTGGCTTTCTTCATGAATTTTCCGGTGCGCAAAGAATTTAAATATAAAAAGACTTTGTATTGGTTCGCAGCTCTTATGAATCTTTTGGCGCTGGTATATCTGGGATTTTACAGAACCCCCAGGGGCGATACGCCAAATATACGCGATTTCATTAACCAGATCATAGATAATCTTCCGCTTTTTTTCCTGATAGCAGGCGTCTTAATTTTCACGCATAGTTATTTTAAGGTTGTGGATAAGAGGAGAAAAAAATCGCTTTCTCCGATACTTTATGGTTCGGTTATCGGGCTTGGCGCAAATCTCTATACAACATATACAAACTTTGTAAATCCGTTTACAATATATGTGAACCCAATGGCGTTTCTTCCTGCGCTGGCTCTCTTTTTTGTTCCTGTTGGATATGGCTATAGTATTTTCAGGTATAAGCTTATGGATACTGAGATCCTGATAAAGAAAAGCCTGATGTACGCTATTATTACTCCTATGATCGCCGCTATATATGTTTTGCTTGTATTTGGTACAGGAAGTATTATCGGCGAGTTTTTTGGCCACAAACAAAACCAGACGCTGAGCTTGCTTGCTTTGGTTGTGATAGCATTTGTGTTCGACCCGCTTAAGCGAAGGATCCAGGACTGGGTCGATAAAATTTTCTATTTAGAAAGGCAGAACTACCAGAAAGTATTGCTTGAATTCAGCCGAAGATTGCCTTTGCAGATCGATCTGAAACAGATTTTGAATTCTGTTGTTACAACGCTTGCCGGAACCATGCATATCAAAAAAGTTGGGGTTGTTTTGCTTGATAAAGAACACGGAAATATGTTCGTGGGGAAAGATATATCCGATTCGATACTTGACCTCGCCAATAAAACTAACTTCTACAATTACTTATCCGAGCAAAAGGAAGCTATTCTGACTGCGAATATTACCGACGAATGGTATGAGAACAATGAAATAGCCGCGCAGGTGAGAAAAATAATAGATGAAACAGGAGTTGAGCTTGTTATCCCGATCCAGTTTCAGGATAAGCTGATGGGGGCTATAAATACAGGGGCAAAACTATCCGAAAAAAACTATTCGCAGGATGATATAAACCTGCTTATGACTGTTGCCAATCAAACTGCGGTCGCAATAGAAAACTCGCTGCTTTATGAAAAAGAAAAAGCGCTGAGCCGCGTCACCGAAGAATTGAAACTTGCGCAGGATATCCAACAAAGGTGGCTGCCGAAGAACCCGGAGGAATTGCCCGGATTTGACATTGCCGGAAAAAATATCCCGGCACAGCTTGTCGGCGGCGATTATTACGACTTCATTCCAATTGAGCATGGGCTAATGTCAATTTGCATCGGCGATGTTTCGGGTAAAGGCCTTACCGCCGCCATGTTAATGGCGAACCTGCATGCGATTGTAAGGAGCCAGACTGTATCAAATCCAACGCCCTCTGAATGCGTACGCCAGACAAACAGGCTGATTTTTGAAAGCTCGAATGATGAGATGTTCATTACATTGTTTTACGGGCTGCTTAACATAAAAGAAAAGAGCTTCGCATATACAAACGGCGGACACAACCTACCCCTTTATTTGCCCTTCGATAAACCCTTGAAAAGGCTTGATACAGAAGGGCTTGTTATCGGCGTTGATAAGAACGCTGCCTATAAAATGAATAAGATACTGTTCTCACGCGGAGATGTTCTTGTTTTGTATACAGACGGGATAACCGAGGCATTCAACGAAGATGAAAAACTTTACGGCGAAGACAGGCTGATTGAAGTTATCGAAAAGAACAGAACCCTGAGCTCTGAAAAGATCATTGAAAGAATACTGGCAGATGTAAAATCATATTCCGGAACTGCTGCTGTTCACGATGATATGACAATTGTTGTTGTGAAAGCTATGTAATTCCTAACCGAAATTCCTGCGGAAACGTCACATACTTCTTCGCGGCCTAAGCATGATAGCCGCGCTCCATGAATACTCCACATCTTCAACATCCGGATAAACTATTGCAGGGTCATCCGCGTCAATTTTCACATTTACTTCAGAACCGACCTGCACTTTAGGAGCCCCCATTTGATAAACGTTCCAAACGGTATCCGTATTATATGCAGCTTTATATGCCGAGCTTACTTCAAGCGTAAAAGTGTACGCCTGAAACTCGCCTTGTGCGCCCGACCCTCTGAATCCAACAGACTTGAACGCAAGAACTTTAGCTTTGCCGGCTTCAGCCTTTTTTAGTTTTTGGTTGCGTTCATTAATTAATTTTCCGCCGCTTTTTGTCAGCCATATAAAAATCCCAACAACGCCCACTACAACTACTGCGAGAATTACGAATTCCATTTTTTTGTGTTATTAATTTATTAAAAAAATAACACCCTGTTCAGCAAAAAACGCGTTTTTGTAGGGCGTCAGGTTACAACCTATTATGTTTCAAAACCAAATTTTGGCCTGGTTTCTTTTAGATCAGTTGGAAGTTCTTCAACATCTTTAAGCGTTATCGCGGCTATCATATCTTTTGTCCGCTGCTCTTTTGGAAGTTCGGCAAGCCGCAGGTTCTGGTTCTTCACTACTTCGCCCAGCGCTTTACGTATCTCTCTTGCATTACCGAAGAACTTATCACGCGCAGAACAAATCGATGCAATATATTTTTTGAAGTGATCCGATGCGTCGGCATCCATTTTCAGTTCCTGCTCGTTCAAAATAACCTGCGCGATAGCGAACAATTCATCATCGTTATAATCGGTAAAATTAAATTTCCTGTCAAACCGTGATTTCAACCCGGGGTTCATCTTCAGAAAATTTTCCATCTCCTCAGGGTATCCCGCGCAGATCACAACAAACTCACCGCGCCTGTCCTCCATTCTTTTTAAGATAACTTCTATTGCTTCCTGCCCGAAGTCGTTTTCCCCGCCCTGGTTTGAAAGGGAATAAGCTTCATCAATAAACAGCACGCCGCCCATAGCTTCATCAATTTTTTCGCCTGTTTTAATTGCTGTCTGGCCTATATAACCGGCTATTAGATTCTCTCTGTCTACTTCAACAAGATGCCCTCTTTCTAATACGCCGAGCGCGCGGAAAATTCTGGCCATAATTCTTGCGACTGTGGTTTTGCCTGTACCGGGGTTGCCTGTAAAGATCGTATGCAGTGAGAATGATTTTGTAACATCCTTGCCGATATCTCTGTAATAAGTAACCAGCTTCACCATTTCGTGAATGTCATTCTTAATGTTCTCAATCCCTATAAGTTTATTCAACTCGTTAAGCGAGTCACGCAGCAGCTCTTCATCCGGCGGTATATCTGCGCCCTTAAACTCCTTCTTTCTGAAAATCTCTTTTATATCATCTGCCGTAACTGTTGAAAGGGTTTTATCATCCACTTTATCAAGCTGCGGATTAGATTCCATTATCCTCAGCCCGAGGTTCATTTTCGCTTCTCCAATGATCGAGTTAACATACCTTGCATTGCCAAATGTGCGGTCCCTATCGCGGTATATTTCAACAAGCTTGGTGTAAAGATAATCTTCAGCGCCTTTATCAAGCTCAACGTCAAGCTCGACGGTGGTTTCTTTTCCAATAGCCAAAAGCTCTTTGGGATTATAATCCGGGAAACTGAAATAGCTGTTGAAGCGCGATTTTAAACCCGGGTTAGAATCCAGAAAATGTTCCATCTCATCAGGATAACCTGCAACTACTACGGCTAAGTCGCCATCGCCATCTGAGAGCTCTTTTAGCAATATTTCAATCGCTTCCCTGCCAAAATCGCGTTCGGTATCGCCCTCTCTGGCCAGCGAATACGCTTCATCAATAAAAAGAATACCCCCCTTGGCTTTTTTAATTGCAGCTTTGGTCTTTGGAGCAGTCTGACCTACGAACTCGCCTACAAGATCCGTCCTGTCGACCTCATAAACATGTCCTTTGCTTAGTAACCCCAAGTTATAGAATATTTTTCCAAGCAGAAGCGCGGTCTTGGTTTTCCCGGTGCCGGGATTACCTGTGAAGACTGAATGAAGCCCCATCTTTTCATCAACGTCATCAATGCCTTTATCTTTTCTTACCTTCAGGAATTTAAGGTAATCATATTTATCTCTTATACTCTTCTTAATGGTTTCAAGCCCGATCATACTGTCAAGCTCTTTCATAATCTCTTCTTCACTCAGCTGTTGTTTGGGGCCCTTGTCTGATGGCTTGAACTCTATTCCTCCTTCAGACGGAATGAATACTTTCCCGCCTTCTGTATCCGGCTCTTCTTCATCGCCAACAGAAAACGCAACCCTGCCGAGAAGTTTTTCAAGCAGCACAATGTCTATAATATAATCGCCCTTGTACCATGTGCCGGGAGTTTCGCCGCCCCAGCCGCGGTTGAATCTTACAAGATTTATATTATTGATGTAAGTGAAGAAATCAACAATTTCTGTTATCATTTCTCCGGCAGAATTTCTAATCCTGATAAAAAACTCGCCGGGCCATGGCGCTTTTTCAAATTGCAGGTTATCGCCTTCAATCTCTATCCAGAGATATTTTGTCTTTCCTGCGGCAAGCGTCTTAAGATAATTCCTGGTTCCATAAGGTACATCGGCGCCGGGACCTTCATATAGCTTAACAGTCTGCAATTTAAAATACGGATCGCCGTCAGGCTGTAATTCCCCTTCGTTGACCGTGTAAAAATTTCTTGCTCCAACAAGCTTTCCGTCGATCCATGTTTCAAGCTTATATGCGCCCTTTAGCCAATATGTGCCTGCTTTATCAACGCCCCACGAGTACCGGGCATATCCAATGCAATCCTCTTTATTTATCACAGAAGAAACGGCCTGGTCGCAAAGGATTTTTCCGTTCTGGTCGCTAACTTTATACTGGACGCTTAAATTCCAATCCTCTTTATCAAACAGCAAATTGTAAAACGAAAGCTCGAAATACACATACCTCAATGTATTCGCGTCAAATACTGTTCTGTATTTTCTGTTTTCGCCATGAAGCCATTCGCCGGTTCCATGTACTTTCAGATCCCTGTACTTAAATTTCTGAACAGCGCCCTGGTTTGTGGGATTTGGATTTAAGCTTCCGCTTTGTTCGGTCATGAAGTGATTATTTATTCAATTCGTTAAACGTAAACCACAATCTTATGCTTATGTTATGAAAGATTCAATGAAAAACCAAAAAAGGATAAAACCTTAATTTTGACGCATAAACATTGTATTTAAGCCAATCTTTAAACAATCTTAATGTAATATATTATTCAGAAACAAATAGTTATTTTGATATATGAGTATAGAATTCATGTTTGAGAACCCGTAAGAACATTCACATCAAAATCATGGAAAAAATATTAGACTTTTCATTTAAATTTTCAATACTTTTAATTCTCGTCTTATCATTTAATTCAATTATTGTTCCTGTTCTGGTAATAGAGAGTTCCGGACCTAATACTATTTTCAAAGACACCCTTTTCAGAAAGTCACATGACTTTTATTATGATTCATGGGTGCAAACTGATCCGTTGTTATTGCTTATGCCTAAAGGTACATTTCAATTTACTAATTCTTCATTCACGAATATAAATATAACGCAAAATACATTTCCTCAAAATGAACCTTCGGTCAAGATAAGCCGTAAGAATCCCAACAACATTGTCGCCGCCTGGCGTGATTTCAGAACCGGCGTTGATCCCGCCGTAAGGAGAATTGGATTCAGCCATTCAACCGATGGCGGGGTTACATGGTCTCCGGGAACGCTATTGCCTTCTCTCGATTTATTACATCCACGGGCAAGCGACCCTGCGGTATGCACCGACACTGCCGGTAATTTTTATATTTCTGAGATAGCTATTGATACAATAAGCCCTCATAATTACCGCACAGCTGTCTTTAAATCTACAGACGGCGGAATTTCATTCAACTTCTCAGTTAACATAGCCCCGCTTCCGGATTCAATACTGAGCAATGACGACAAGGAATATATTACCAGCGACATGGTTCCAAATAGCCCATATAAAAATAATATCTATGTTGTATGGAACAGGTCTCCGGAAAATCCTAATATCCTGGTTCGTTCTACTAATAGCGGTTTGAATTGGTCGCAACCGGTTAATTTTCCTTTACTGGGAGGCGGAGGCTTTGTACCCGCAGTTGGTTTGGGAGGCATTGTATATATCATAGGCGGAGGTCAGGATACAAATGTGCAGGCTGGTATATATATTGATAAATCAACGGACGGCGGCTTAAGTTTTGGGCAGCCTGTTTTAATAGATCATATTCCAATCCAGGGGTTTCTGCTCAGATTACCCTCTATAGCAACCGATATTTCAAACGGACCAAGAGGCGGGTATGTTTATGCAGTGTGGTCTTGCCCCATAAACTACGATCCCCAAAATGTTGATGAAGATATTTTCTTTAGTTATTCATCAAACGCGGGCGCAACATGGTCAGCCAGGAAAAGAGTAAACAATGACCCTGAAAACAACGGCAAGAAACAATATTTCCCATGGATGACATGCAATGAGCAGGGCAATATCTATATTACATTTTATGATTGCCGCAGCACACCTGACAATACAATTTTTGAAGCATATCTTGCAAGTTCTACCGACGGCGGCTTAACTTTCAGGAATGATGTTATTGGCTCTCAGCAATCCCCGTCTAATTATCCTAACCAGGATGTGCGTTTCGGGGATTATATCGGAATTGATTCATGGGGCGGTAAAGTCATCCCGGTTTGGACAGATGAAAGAGCAGGTAATTTCGATATGGAAATCTATACCGCTTCTATTCCGGACACGGTTATCGGGATCAAGCCGATCAGCGATAAAATACCCCGGAGCTTTAAGCTATATCAGAATTATCCCAATCCGTTCAATCCTTCGACAATGATCCGGTTTGATATCGCCTCTGCTAATAACGTTAGTATCGTAGTTTATGATATTCTTGGACGGGAAATCGCTAAACTTGTTAATGAAAATCTTAAACCGGGGAGTTATGAAACTCAATGGAATGCCTCGGGGTTGGCAACCGGCGTATATTTTTACCGGTTAACAGCCGGGGATTTTACTATGATAAAGAAGATGGTTGTTTTGAAGTAATATTGGATGGTCTATAAAAAGAAATGAATTATCCAGTAAACCAGTGCGCCGCAGCCTGCTGAAAGCGGAATAGTTAGTATCCATGCCCAGACTATTTTCCCCGCTACTCCCCATTTAACCGCCGAAAATCTTTTCACGCTGCCAACGCCCACTATAGCTCCGGTTATTGTATGTGTTGTGCTGACGGGAATTCCCATTGTTG
>CAZMRG010000054.1:0-19899 GCA_964568655.1 uncultured Ignavibacteriales bacterium
TATGTGTAACACTTCTTCTTTCGTAAGAAGGTCAATTTTATTTAGGACAATGAATGATTTCTTTGAAGTAAATTCGTCTTTATAGGTTTCCGAAAGGTTCTTAAGGTCCGCTGCATCATATTTTGAAACATCATATACCAAAACTATCAGGTCAGTCTCAACAAATGAGCTTTCAAGCTCTTTTTTCATATAGACCTGCAGCTTATATTTTGGTTTCAGGATCCCGGGTGTATCGACAAAAACGATCTGGATATCATCATGAGTATATACTCCGAAAACTTTATTCCTGGTTGTTTGCGGTTTCGCAGTGACAATTGAAAGGCTCTGCCCGAATATCGCATTAAGCAAAGTTGATTTACCAGCGTTAGGCTTGCCAATTATAGATACAAATCCAGATTTTCTCGCCATTTTACACAAAAATACGAGTTTTTTATTGCAAATACAATTTAAATTGACCGTAAGCATTAGGAGAAATATTCAATTAACAATCTATTAGAGAAGTCAATTTACTGTGCACAAGCTATATTCATTAACGGATATTCCTTTATCAATAAATTCAGAATAACGTAATCAGTGTAGGAATGTATTAGTTCATTGATAACTTGAAATTGTATAGTTATATATGTGCAAGTAATTAACCGTAGATGTTAAAGAAAACTGCATACGTTGGTCATTATTCACCGAACAGGATGAAGATCCCAACTACCTTATTTGAGTTAAGCGACTGCAACGATTACGGAAGGCATCCGAAAATTACTAAAGCCCCGGGAAAATTTATTGTATTCAAAGTTCTTGTTAGAAAACATTACGGCATGGATTTCCTGGCCGAAGACGATAAGTACTGGTACTTTAAAAGGTAAATTAGAAATTACGTATTAAGAATTACGAATGGGAATCTGAGCGATTCCTTTTTTTATTGTTATTACCATTCCTAAACAAAATCAATTCACTTAATTATATTCATTTTCCGTTTCACTTCTGCCGTCTCACGTTTGACTTTTCAATTACTTTCAATATTGAACCTTATCTCAACTTCCGTTCCTGATGTAACATCGCTAACCACTTTTATTTTTGCGTGCATGTCGTCGAGTATTTTCTTGGTGATGACCAGACCAAGACCCATACCGCTTGACTTGGTTGAGAAGTACGGCTCGAATAGTTTTTGCAATGTAATTTCGTCCATACCAATTCCGTTATCCTTCACCGTTACAGTATAGAAACCGTTGCTCTTTAATCCAAACACATCAACAATACCGTTCGCGCGGTTTGAATTTTTTTCATCTATCGCCTGAGTTGAATTGCGGATGATGTTTATGAATACGCGCTTAACCTCATCTTTATCGCCGACTACTTTTGCATTTCCTATTTCATTCTTTAAATTCAAATGGATCTTTCCGTCTCTGTTCAGCAATTCTACAACGTCTTTCAATATACTCTCCACATTCAGCGGTTCATAATTGCGGCTTGGCATTTTGGCAAAATCAGAGAACTCACTTGCAATTCTGTTCAACGATTCAATTTGTTCAATTATCAGCCTGTTTGTGGTTTGGATTATTGATTTAAAATCATTTGCTCCGTGAGTATAAGCATAATACAGATGCTGCATTGCGAGCTTCATCGGTGTAAGCGGGTTTTTAATTTCATGGGCTATCTGCCGTGCAATATCGCGCCAGGCTGATTCTCTTTCAGCCTTTTTAAGCTCCGCACGCGAACGCTTTAGCTCAACAGTCATTTTATTAAATGAACTTATCAGCTCACCTATCTCATCGCTGCTGTTCGTTTTAACCTGAATGTCTATATTTCCTCTGGATAATTGTTCTGTAGCTTTCTGCAGCTTAACTATCGGGTTTGAGATCCTGTAAGAAATTATGTTAACAATTACAATCAGCAAAATAACCGCTATAAAGTATGGCCCGAAAATATAAACAAGGCTCTCGGTCAACTCCTCGTTGATCTCAGACTGCTTAAATACTGTTTGCGTAGATATTATGCCGGCAAGATTATTAAACTTGTCATAAATTGGCTTATATCCTACTATGAATTTATAAGTCCCTATTTCCTGGCTTTCGGAATAGTAATCCTTTTTAAGCAGCGCAACATTATAATACGCGTTGCCGCTTATTCTTGTATCAAGCAGGTCTGATTTATATAATAACTCATCGGTTGTTGCGGCAAGTTTTGTTTTAACAAATAAGTTGAAGTTCTTATCTGATTCAGAAAACCCTTTGCCAAATATTTCGGATGTGTTATCCTGTTTATTTTCTTTCCCCTGCTTATTGAAATCAATAAACGGCTCTTTTGTGCGGATGTACTGCTCCATTATCCTTAAATCAGATATAAGCTGGTTCTTGTAGAAATCATCATTCTTCTCTTTGGCGAGTTCCCTTGTATATACGGCAAGCACTACTATAGGGATAACCGACGCCAGCACAAACGAAACAAACAACTTTTCCCTGAAACGGAACTTAAACCGGTAAGCGCCTTCTGAACTTATGAAATAGAGAAAGATCTTATAGACGGCATAGAACACAAACAATATCGCAAATATTATTACTACAAAGAGCAAGTAACGCAGTGTATAAAATGAATAAAGTCCGAAATCGTTAATCCTGATACTAACTACATAAATCTTCTCAGGGGCAGAACCGCCGTGCGCCGGAGTCATGTAGTAAAACGATTTAAACAGCTCGTTTTCATAATCATCATACCTTAACGACGATTTCTCTCTTTTATCTTTAACAGATTCCCTGAACGCATCCAGCGACTTAACGATCGACTTTGATACTTCTTTGTTCGATGAACCAATAATTTCGCCGTCTGAAAATTCCGAAATAATTGGCGGCGATGATAGTTTGTTGGTTATGTTGTCCTTTGTGTAATTGCGGAATATTCCTACGCCGGTATGAGTCAAAAAGCTTTTTGCATCATATTGTGCTGCTATAATTACGTACCCCAAAACTTTGTTAAATTTGCTGTTACGCAAATCCACCTTCTCAATTGGCCTTATACCGGAATAAAACTTCATCTCTTTATTCTGGAACACTTCATCAAAATCACCCTTGTCAGATGCATCGCTGGTCAAATTCACATCATCATCCAGGCTTTCACTTACTGAATCAGACTGGCGCTCTTTGCTGGATATTTGCCTTGAATGGATAAGGCTTCTTACCGAGAATTTTATTACGCTATCGGCAATCAGCTCTGAAGGATTGATATTAAAATCGCTAACCAGTCTATCTGCAGTATCCAGAACAAAGACAGCAGAATTGATATCTTCATTGTAAATCTTGCTTTGGGTCCAGATGTTGAATGCCAGCCGCGGATAAATATTCTTATCTTTAATATCTTCTTCCAGGTTAGGGTTATCTGACACATCATCTAAACTGGTATTAATTAAGAAGCTGATCTTGTCGTCTGTCTGCTCGGAGATTTCTTTTGTGATTCGCTCAAGGTAGCGGTTTTCCTGGGAACCTATCTTGTTGAGCAGCAAAGCCGGGACAAAAATAACGCACGCAAACAGCAGCAGCGCTATATTAAGCAGATTTACGAACCTGTATTTCTTTACTACCAGTAATTGGCGGTAAATATAGAATGTAAATGCTCCGCTAATTGCGTAAATAAGCAGCCTGAAATTAAGCTTCAAAGAAAAATCGCCGGTTAACCCTGACATTGGCTCTAATATTACGTTCAGCAATAATAAAACCGAGAACACAATGAAAACGGCGTTCTTTCGGACGAACGGAGTCTTAGTTAAAAACGGCTGAATGGTTTTTGTAATTATTAATCCCGAAACTGAGATTATAACTATAAGGGCAACCGACATAAGCAGTAAAGCCACGTTTGCATAGATGAGTTCAGGCTGTGAAGTGGTAATTATCTGCGACCTGTCTATAAACTTAAGCGTTGAATCATATATTATGCTTTGTATCAGATTGCCGTAGAAATACGCAGCAAGGATGCCTGCAACAATATTAAGTCCTACAATAGAGATATTAACGATTATATTTCTCTTATCTACTTTCTTTCTGAAATAATCGATGGAAAGCTTTGCCATGTAAATTACAATAGCGAGAAACAGGATCGAGGTTATCAGCAGGTCCCCTATCGATTTGCCTATCCCGAATGCAAAGCTCGAGGCATAATATGCGGGGTCAAACATTTCATAGCCAAGCTCGCCCATAAGCCGCGACGGGAAATCGGAAATCAGCCAAATGTACCTCGAGGCAACCATAAGCGCCGCGAAGGCTGCCCCCCGAAGCGACAACAGCCTGATCCTGTTAATAAATACTATGCAAAGAGCGCCAATGAATACATTCAATATGAAAATTTCGAGAGCCAGCACTGTTGAAAACTTATTCTCAACGTTCAGGATGTATGATGATTTCTCTAGCTGCGGTATGTAAAGCTTGCCTATCACCTCCTGCCGGATGTTCTTTATATCGAACTGAAGCTTATCCCTGGTCAGCGAAGAATCAGAAGTATGCAGAGCGGTTGTGTAACGCGTGAAATCAAAATCTACATTAGTATGGTATCTTGCCGCTATTTCTTTGGTGATGCCAATATCGCTAAAGAACTTATTCTGGATCTCATACTTGATGTCAAGCAGTTTTGCGGTTACAAGCACCCAGTTGTTTATCACAGACTTATTAGCGGAGATTACTGAATCGACATGGATAGGCTCATAAACTACAACGTACGAGTAAAACCCTATTTCCTTCACCGTCGAAAACTTTTCGCCGGCCATTGCTCTTTTAAGCTCAAGCACATCCGGATTCAGCTGCCTGCCTTCGAACATGAACAACTCAAGCCGCGAGTTGTATATTTCAACGTCAAAATCGTTTAAGTTCTCGGTTTCTGAGAGATATTCATACGACTTCCTTGAATTCTGGTTTGAGAGGGCGCCAACCAGCTTTTTGTTTTTCAATACGTCGGTTGAAAACGCCGATACCTGGTTCTGGTAGTTATTGAACAACCCAAGGCAGGCATCTCTTATCTGGTTAGTCTTTTCAACGGATATGTTGTTCCAGTTCTTCTCAATTGTCTTATGAAAGTAGACGTTTACAGAATAAGTAAGTAAAATTATGAATAGTAAAGTAAGCGAGATGAATATGAAAGGTTTGAAGCGCGACTTCCGGATAGATAATAAATTAAACATCAAACGGCATCCGTTAATTTATATTGATTTGGTCAATTAACCATGAACCGTTCACGTATTTTAAAGAAACAGATATGGCTGCGCTGTTTATATAACCGTTTTTCTTAAACTTATATCTTCCCATAGCAAAAGCATAGTTTTCAGACACGCTGGAGTTTTTCCACCGGAAAGAGGCAACCGGGTTATTTGACATAAAATTATCCAGGATGAACCGGCTCTGCTCTTCATTAAAGTATCCTTTATCGTCATTCATTATGCTCAGGTATATTTCAGAATCAAAATACTGGGTAATATTAAAAACATTAGAATACAGAAAACCATCCCCGATATTCATAAAAGAGGCTTTGCATGAAGCATACTTAACCCTCTTTTCTTCAGTTCTGAACTTCTTATCTTTCCACCAATTATCCTGAGCATTAGCCGTGCCTGCGCAGACCAATGCCAGAAGAATCAACAAAACAGTTCTCTGAACTAATGAATTCATAAGAGGGACCAAGTCCAAATGTAATTTTAATGCAAAATAAGTAATAAAATGGTCAATATCATTATATTTATGCAAACCTATGCTGAACCTGTTACACTTTGGGCTGTTTTATTATATTATGATTAGCCCGCAGTTGACAGGATGATTTTCTATAGAAAAATCTGTTCCGATGGTTTGGGATCGTTCATTTAAAAAATAATGCTTCCGGAGTAAGAGAATTGCCTGACCCCCCTGCAGAGGTTTTCAGATTGAATCTTTTATCATATATCCTTATATTAATTGGTCACTAAAATAATAAAATTCACTTTTTTATAAAATTAGTACTATTTAGCGGTTTTGGTTAAAATCAGAAGAGTTGAAAATGATCAGGATAAGATGCGGTTCATCAAGCTACCTTGGGAAATTTACAGAGATGACCCCAACTGGGTTCCGCCTCTCATTTTTGACGTTAGAAATAACTTAAATCCGCAAAAAAATCCGTTTTTTAAGCATTCTGAGATAGAATTTTACCTGGCTGAAAAAGACGGAAAGCTTGTTGGAAGAATTGCTGCCATTAAAAACGATAACCACAACAATTTTTATAAGGATAAGGCAGGGTTCTTTGGGTTCTTTGAAACTATCGATGATGAAGAAGTATCCGATTTACTTCTGGATGCAGCCTGCGACTGGTGCAAAAACAAGGGTTTCGACACAATAATAGGACCGGTTAATCCATCTACTAATGATGAGTGCGGTCTTTTGATCGACGGATTTGATTCTCCCCCTGTTTTTCTAATGACTTATAATCCGAAACACTATGCTAAAAAGATAGAAGATTTCGGATTTGAAAAAGCCAAAGACCTGTATGCATATGACATTGAGTCACAAGTGATTAACGATGAGAAGGTGATGGCAAAGCTGGAAAGAATGGCCGACCTGATGGCAAAGCGCTCAGGAGTTACACTGCGCAAGGTGAATATGAAGGATTTGATAAATGAGGTAAGGAAGATCGAAGACGTATACAACAGCGCATGGGAAGATAACTGGGGTTTTGTTCCGCTTACTACCGATGAGTTTGATTACATGGCTGCTTCTCTTAAAGCCGTTGTTAACCCGGACCTTGTGATGTTTGCAGAAATTGACGGCAAGCCGGTCGGGTTCTCGCTTTCACTGCCTGATTTTAACCAGGTACTGAAGAAAATGAACGGAAGATTGCTTCCATTCGGGATTTTTAAACTGCTCACAGGTAAAAAGAAAATTAATAACTTACGCGTTATTATAATGGGCGTAAAGCCCGAATATCAGAAAAAAGGTATCGACTCCCTGTTCTATCTTGAAACGATCAAAGCGGGAAACCGCGGCGGTTACAGGGGAGCCGAGATTTCATGGGTGCTGGAAGATAATATGCCGATGCGAATGACCGCCGAAAAATTAGGGGCAAAGATTTATAAGACTTACAGAATTTATCAAAAGAATCTTTAATAAATTAAAGGAACTGACATGGCGCTAAAAGCAGTAGAGAAAATCTGGATGAACGGGAAGTTTGTGGACTGGAATGATGCTAAGATCCATGTACTCTCTCATGTCATCCATTATGGTTCATCTTATTTTGAAGGAATCCGTTGTTATAAAACAAACGCGGGTTCTGCAGTATTCCGCCTTGATGACCATACTAAGAGGCTCATTAATTCAGCGAAGATATTCAGGGCTGAAATACCATATTCACAGAAAGAAATTGACGAAGCTATAGTAGAAACTATCAGGATCAACGGGCTTGAAGCCGCTTACATAAGGCCGATAGCTTACAGAGGTTACGGTGATCTGAACGTAAACCCGCTGAACAACCCTGTAGACTTAACAATTGCAGCTTACGAATGGGGTTCATACCTCGGCAGGGGCGCGGTTGAGAACGGGATAGAAGTATGTGTTTCTTCATGGCGCAGAAATGTTACGGGCAGCACGCCCTCGATGGCTAAAATTGGCGGCGCATATATGAACAGCCAATTGATAAAGATGGAAGCTCTTACAAATGGTTTTTCAGAAGGTATAGCGCTCGATTCGCAGGGTTATATAAGCGAAGGAAGCGGCGAAAACGTATTTTGTGTAGTAGACGGAGTCCTTTATACGCCACAGGTATCAAATTCGATACTTAAAGGAGTCACAAGAGAGACTGTTATAACGCTTGCAACGGATATGGGATACAAAGTTCTGGAAACAAGCATTCCAAGAGAAGTATTATATATCGCGGACGAAATGTTCTTCAGCGGCACAGCGGCAGAAATTACGCCAATCCGTTCAGTTGATAAGAATGTTGTCGGCAAAGGGATCCCGGGAAAGATAACGCGCGAGCTTCAGGCTGCGTTCTTTGACGTGGTTCAAAACGCAAACGATAAACACAACTGGCTTACGTTCCTTGAGGATAATAAGAGGATAATACCTCTTTCGCCCTCGCAGGCCATGTAATTATAGTTTTAATAAAGCAGGGCCTTAGTGCCCTGCTTTGAAGTTCTTTTAACATAGAGTTTGGGCTATTGGAGCGAAGTTCTCCAATCATTGCCCAAAATAAAAAAAAAGAAAACACGCTCCAAGAAATTGTCTTAAGACAATGAGAGCATTTTGCTGTCCATATTTATGTTATTTAGTAATTATGATATCCACGGACCGGGCAGCTTGTATTTTATAATTAAAAGTGAAAGGAGTCACATTTGTTAAAAGCAAAACTCTTGCCGTTTTTCTTTTTTTTAACTGTACAACTGGCGCTGGTAGCCGACGTGGCGAACGTCGCTGAGTCCAAAGGAGATCCTACCGAAACAAGATATGTTGAAGTAGGTGAGGCTTCGTGGTATGGGCCTGGTTTTCAGAGTAGAAAAACCGCAAGTGGTGAGCGGTTTGATACGTATGAAATGACCGCAGCTCACAAAACCTTACCGTTTGGAACCCTCCTTAAGGTTACAAATCTTGAAACAAATCTCTGGACTATAGTGAAGATCAACGATAGAGGCCCCTATGTGAGAGGTAGGATAATTGACCTTTCCAGGGCGGCGAAAGACGCTATCGGAATGAGCGGCACCGCTCAGGTGAGGATCGAAGCAATTTCCGACGAAGAAGCGGAAATGCTAAAAGACGGTATCGATCCGACTGAGAAAACAGATGAAACGCCAGTAGACACGAATGAATTTAAAACTACCGACCTGTTAGATAAGAAGGTAGAGGCTGATTCCAAAGTTTTTGTTAGCTTTGAATCGGTTGACGGAACCCAGAATGATTTCGAGCTTAATAAAAATCTCAAATCAGGCGGGAACCTGAAGATAAAGGTTATCACTCCTAAGACCAATGATGACGATACCCAAACCTCGAACCTGTATCAAAATGTTGATAACATAGATTCCCTCATCAGGTTCTATGATCTGGCAGACCAGCAAGCGGTAGTAAAGGGTTACTCAATAGAAACAGGGACTTTTACAGATAAGTCGCTGGCAGATAGAAGGATCGGCAGCCTCCAACGGGACGGGTTCACAAAGATCTATCTGGAAGAAATACTGACACAGGATCCTGAAAAGAAGACGCAGATAATCAGCTATAAAGTGCTGGTTGGATTATATGAACAGAAGAAAGCATCGAAAAAAGACATGAGTAACTTAACCAAGCTGAAATACAATCCTGATCTAGTAAAGATAGGCGAGTAACAGAAAGCTTGACGACGTAATGGTTATCAGACTCAAACCATAAAGTACAGTTAATAAAACTAAACCCCCTGTCAGGAAGGTCCTGGCAGGGGGTTTTTATATTAGTACAAATTCCTGGCACGACACGGAGTCTTGCCACAAGAAAAAACTATATATGCAGCGCAAATTTCAAAACTACATTTCTTCTTTCGCCGTAGCTTGCTGCGCTGAAATATGCGCCTTTGAGGAGGTAGCTATTATCAAATAAATTGGAAATATATATTGATGGTTCAATAGCTGAGCTTTTATATAAATAGAACGTGTAGCCTGCCCCGATGTTAAATATGATTGACTGTGGCACATGCGCTCCGGAATTGAAATCAAAAAGTCCGGTTTGATAAGCGCTTCCGTTTGGATTGCCGTTTGTCAGCCCGGAACCATATATCGCTGTCATGTTCACGAACCATTTTTTAGGCTGATAATTAATTCCGGCGACAATAGAAAGCCTCTGGTCATGGTCAAGGTCGGTAGCGGCGCCATCATTGCTGATATCGAGAAAACCGCCTGTCACTGCGCCTGAGCCATAAGCGTGAATTACAGAAGCATTCACATAACTTGTTAAAGGAATTGTAGGATGCGTATAAGATAAACCAAGTTCTATCCCGGTTGATTTAACTGTAGCAATGTTCACAGGCGTTTTAACCGCGCTTGAACCGACAGTCTGGTCATCAACCCCCGGACTTGAATACTTATAAAAGAGACCAACTTTTGCGTCTAACCCGAAACGAAATGCCTTAAGATAAACAGCCTCATAGAAATCATCTTTTTCGGCCACAGTTGGAATATCTGATGAGCTGACATTTGATGCCAGAGACCTTAGCCCTTCTATATTGTTGGGCATAAAGTGTTTACCATAATACAGATAGGCTGTCGTTGTTTCATCAGGATAAAAATTTAGTTTAATTCGGGGACTAACCATTCTTTCAAGTCCTGCCCCGGGAGATATTTGCTGATCATATCTTAAGCCTAGATCCAGCTTGAACATTTTCACAGGTTTCCACTCGCTTTGAGCAAATACGCCGAAATCCGACCCTTTGAAATCTGTCAATACCTCGGGGCCTGTGGCGCCGGCGCTATCCCTTGATGTAAAATGTTCAGCGCCATTAGTTATGCTGAAATTAAATCCCACATAAGATTTAAATTCGCTTGTTAACCTGAAATCATATTTGGACCTTATTCCATAGGTATTGAAGCTTCTGTCTTCGGTTAAAGCATACAGAGCGCTATCACCGGCAAACTGGAATGTTGCCGGACTGACAGAGCTGGGTGTATAAAGCAGGCTCCCCTGCCTTGCATACATGCCAATAAACAGATTACTAAGTTTGTTTTGCTTTGAAGATATCGTATGGTAATAAGATAATGTTTGATACGAATTCGTAGTATTTTGATTATCCGGCGCATAGCCCTGCTCATTTATATCAAACGGAACCTGTGTTTCGGTCGAGCTGTAATTTAGATTTGAAGTAATGTAATCGTTTTTGTTCAGAAGTAAATCAAACTTTCCATAGAGGAAATAGTCTGTTCCCCTGTCGTTAAATAACGTAGCTGTAGGCTGGTCGATTCTTCTATCGGTCTCCTGCCTTGAGCCGGAAACATAAAAAGCAAAGTTACCCATGTGGTTGCTGAGTGAAAGCGACTGGCCGTTAGAGTTAATTGTCCTGAGCGGCCCAACTCTGCCGCCAAGCGTATCGCCTGCAACCGAACTTGATTGTCCGCTGGGTACTTCTGTTCCGGTTGAGAATGGTTTAGCGCCGTTGAAAACAAGATAGCTGCCGATGTAGCTTGAAAAATCCAGATGAAATCTTCCTTTTGGAACATGGTTGAGTATATCCATCACGGCCGACATTTGTCCGCCGTACTCAGCCGGGAAGCCGCCTGTAAGAAATGTAATTCTGTCAATTACTTTAGGGTCGACTATTTCATTCAGCCCGCCAAATACACCAAGCGGAATTGGGACCCCATCGACATAATATGTAAATTCGGCGTGCTGCCCCGCTATATGTACTTCGCCGGTGGGCGCGCGCGTAGCGCCCATCAGATGTTCCTGAATAATATTTGTCATCCTGTCGGTAGGGGCGCCATGGTAGCCTTCCGACTCAAAAACCTGGTTGCCTGTTTTATTATCGAAATCTGATACGGCTACATTTTTTTTATCGGTAATGTCAATCTCCTGCGTTGAGTATTCCTTTAGCCCGACCGAAAAAGATGAGGCTGATTCATCAATCGAAATTGAGTCCACAAAAGAACTATAACCGTCCAGGTAAACCGTGATATTGTATTTTCCCCTGTATATATCCTGAAATATTGCTTTACCTGCTCCGTTTGTAATTTCAGTTTCAATCTCGGCTCCGTTTTTCCGGAAAGTGACTCTGGCATTTTGCAATGGCGCCCTGCTTGAGCTGTCAAAAACATAAACAACAAAAGCCATATTTGGAGGATTTGAAATGTTTCTTTCCTGCGAATACGCATTTATGAGCGTACTGAATATTATAATGTATATGATTTGATATATTTTCATTTAAATACAATTTTATTTTATCTAAGGTTAACAAGCGCATATAACGCGAAGTACGCTTATGTAATAATTTCTTAAGAAACCTAAAGCAATCAGCCTGAATTAATTCAAACTGAAAATGCTTCTTAATTAAACCGAAAATGTTAAACTTATAAAATTGTATTTACGGGAGGGGCTCTGCCCTGAGATGTTCTGTGAGATTCGGAAACGGGAATTGAATATTCGTTAAGAGTAAAAAGCTGGTATTGAGTTGGGGTTATTATTGCGACCGTAGCGTCGCCAATATCAATAGCGCCTAGCACACTGGTAAGCAGGCATGCCTGGCAATTACTATCGTCCTTTAGTGAGTCATTTTCGTGATGGTGGAAAAACTCAACGCTGTTTAATGAAAAAACAGAGAGAACTAAAACAAAAAACGCAATATTTCTGCTAACCTTTAACAATATCAGCAAAAGTAAAAAATAATATGTTTCATAACAAGGCTGAATGTGATTGCAGCCTTGAGACCGAAAACTGTCTTTTCTCTTTCTTAATGAATGATTGCTACAACAAGTATAACTATAACAAGAACCAGGATAATCGTTATAAGTACGCCTGTATCAAGACCCAACATGTTTTCAGAATACAGAACCTTATATTCATATTGCTGTTGGTTCGCATTATATGTTTTGTCTGTAATTGCAAACAGATCCAGTTTGCCATCGCCGTTTTTATCAGCAAAGAAAACCGGGTAAGGAATAGTTGTCTTCAGGAAAAATGCGCTGGTATATTTCTCATAATGCATGTTTTCAGGAACAAAGAACGGATCTTCCAGCGTGCCTGTATTTCTGTAGTAAGCAACGTTACCATCTTTAAAGATAAGTATGTCAAAAGCGCCATCGCCGTCAACATCAACAATAGCGGGGTTTTTTAAACCCAGATTATTATTGACGTATTTATCTGCCAGGTTTTTAATATCCTCAGTAGAGAATATTTTTTTTACAGGTTTTGGGTCGCCGTTACTGGCGTAAGAAATCGTGGAAAAAAGAATGAATAATGAAACAATGATCAAATTGATTTTCTTCATAATATTATGATTTTACTAATTATAAAAATAGTATCTGTTTATCATGTAAACTGCATTGCAGCCCCAAAAGTTTTGGAAAGTATTAAAAAACTGCTTACCATCAGAAAAGGGTATAAACTAACCCTTTTATGATGAAAATACATAGCCTAAACCGTAATTTTGATTGTGATAAATTTTCCGAAAAAGTTCAAATCTATTTTTATCGTATATTTATGAGCCGGCATCGAATGCAGATTTAAACATTCAATAATAGATTGAAACGCTTGTCGGTAGAGAGAGCGGGACAATATGAGACTTACAATTACGACATATAAGGGAGGTAACTAAAACTTAATTATTTACTTCTTTTGTATCATTTCAAAAACTGATTCGATAACCTCTTTAAGCTTCATATCTTCAAACGGCTTTATCAGAAATCCATCTGCATTGGCTTTTGTTATGCTTTCAATAGTGGCGCCGTCTTCAAAAGCTGTGAGGAATATTATCGGGAAATTAAATTTCTTGCGAACCTCTTTGGAAGTTGCAATACCATCCATGTTGCCTTTAATGATAATATCCATTAAAAGCATGTCTATTTCAAATTCATTCAGTTTTTGGAGGGCTTTATCGCCTGAATCCACCCAGAAAGGAACTTCGTAGCCAAGAGAAATTAAGCTGTTTCTAATATCCATTGCTACTATACCTTCGTCTTCTACTATGCCTATTCTTTTACCCATAATCGTATAAGGTTTATTTCCTAAATTTAACGTTTCGAAAAATGAAATAAAATGAAATCTTTAAGCCACATTCAGGTCTTTTTAAATAAATTGAATTGCACCGGATATTTGTTTATTTTTGTATGATTTATATATGCGGGAGTAATTCAGTGGTAGAATGTCAGCTTCCCAAGCTGGACGTCGCGGGTTCGAGCCCCGTCTCCCGCTCTTTGAAATAACTAAAGAAATGCGGGAGTAATTCAGTTCCCGCTTTCAGCGGGATAGAGCCCGAATGTCAGTTTCAAAACTGACGTCGTCCCTGCCTGCAGCAGGCCGCCTTGCGGGATCTCCTGCTCATTTGTTTAAATATGTTGAAAATAAGAATCTATTCTTTTGGCTACAAAAAATCCGGCATTCCTAAAGACGAAACTATAAACGGCGGCGGTTTTGTTTTTGACTGCAGGTTTATTTATAATCCCGGCAGAATTCAGGAATTTGTTAACCTGACTGGCAAAGACAAGGAAGTCATAAATTTCCTTGACAATCACGTTGAAATGCAGGATTTCCTGCAACGCTCATTCGGTATCATTACGGCAGCTCTTGAAAATTTTAAAGAAAGAAATTTTACCGATTTGATGGTAAGCTTCGGCTGCACAGGCGGCCAGCATCGCTCTATTTATGCTGCAGAGAAACTAAAGGAATACCTTAAATCAACTTTTAACGGAAATTTACTCATTGAATTAAAACACACAGAATTTCCTCAACTTACTTCTTAAATAATTTATTTTTTTGCAAACTGCACCGGGCTCGGAAGAGCAAATAAAAAAACTGGAAAAACGGACCTTCGCTCTCCACCTAATTTCACAGTTATTTAACGGTATCACATTAGGGGTCGTCCTTTTACAGGATATTATACTGAAGAAATCGCTTGGCGGCTCTGATTTCCAGGTCATGGTTATTTCACTTCTTATAAATTCTGCATTTCTTGTATCTATTTATGGAAGCGAAATTGTAAACCGCTCGCGCAGCAGGGCAAAAACTATTATATGGTTCGGCTTAGCATCTAAGGCATTTTTCATTTTACTGCCCTTAATTGATAGCCCGGTTTTCTATATACTTTGCATTTCTGTATCAGCTTATCTTGATTCTATGATGCTCTCTTCATGGAATATTGTGTTCAAACATAATTACTCTGAAAAGAACCGAAGCAGGCTGTTTTCTTATGCTTCAGTTCTGCAGGTGCTGGTGTTGCTGGGCGTTTCTACTTTGTTCGGACACTTTCTTGACCTAAACCAGAACATTTATAAGATCTTCTTCCCTATTGCAGGCGTGTTCGGAATGCTAACTTATTATACTCTCGCTAAGATGATTTCGCTTAGCATGGATGATTATTCGGGTAGAGGTAATGACGTAAAAACGGTTTATTCATTAAAGCTCATAAAAGATATTCTTGTTTTCCCTGCAAGAGATTTGAAGAGGATATTCACTAAGAATAAAGCTTTTTTCAAATTTGAAATGTATTTCTTCCTTTATGGAATGGCCTTTTTGACTATTACACCCGCTATACCTGTTTTTCTGGTAGATAATTTGAAGCTTGGTTATGCTCCTATTTCATTAGCAAAAGGTTTATTATTTAATTCAGCGCTTATTATCTTCACTCCCCTAATGGGAAAGATCCACGGCAAAGGAAATCCCGAGCGGTTCAGCGGATATGTTTTTATTATTCTTACCTTATATCCTTTACTTTTGGTTTCGGCCAAATTCACCGCAGGCTTTGGAATAAATATCCCAACCGATTACATCGTATATTTTTCGCATTTTATTTTTGGTATCGGAATGAGCGGTATTGCAATTGCATGGGCGTTAAGTTCTATTTATTTCGCTCCTGCAAGTGAAGTTTCAAATTACCAGGCTGCGCATATTACGTTAACGGGGATCAGAGGTATTTTCAGCCCGGTGATAGGCTTCATTGTAATGAAAACATTTGGAATTGAATATGCATTCTATCTTTCTGCGTTCTTATTCCTGCTGGGTGGATTGTTGATGTTAAGAGAAAGCAAAAGAAATAAAGCGAAGAGTAAACAGCAAAAAGAGGCTGAGCGGGGAGTAGATATGCCAAAGTTCTAGAATAAAGCTTTACTCGTATAATTTACTTATCATTTAATCCCTTGCCATCAAGAATTTGCTGCAAATATTTTTCAATCCTTGACTCACGTGTTTTTGTTTGTTTGGGAGCTGAAAAATAAAGGATGTATGCTCTCTGTCGTCCCGGCGTCAATGCTTTAAATGCAGTTTTCAACGCAGGTATTATTTCTAATTTATTTTTAAATTCTTCAGGGATTTTGTATTCTGCTGTCTTTTTTAATTTCACTTTCAAACCGTTTTTTTCCACTTCAATGGCATCATGAATATAGTCTTTCAGAATTTTCTCCATTTCAACTATTTCGTGAACATTAGTGAAACGAATCTGCCGCCCCGCCTGTACATTTTCCGTTTGCCGGATTAAAATACCATTGGTATCATTTAACAAAGCGCCTTTGAAAAACAAGAGCGCGCAATATTCTTTAAACCCATGTATTAATACTATGTTTTTTTCCTGAGACGTGTAGCAAGCGCAGCCCCACTTCAATTCTTCGCTCAGCCCGCAGTCAAGAATTATCTTTCTTAATTTTTCAAATTCTTTCTGCCACTTTTTGGTTTTGTTAAAATAAAAATCAACTTTAGGATTTGTTCTGCTCTTTTTCATAGTATGTTATTTTAATTTACTAATGATATCCTGCAACTGGTTATGCACCCTGTTGATTCCTTAAGCAAAGGGCAGTTTCAGCACATGGTCCCTTTGTGCAGCCGATTCATTTATTACCTGCATACAAACATTTTTCATCCGAATGATCAGCTTTCGTACATAGAACTCTATATTGCATCAAGCGCTTCAAGAAGAAATTAGATCGTCGGAATAACCAGCTTTAAGCCGGGACCACTGGGCAATAGGACGTCCATCTATTCGGAAAGTTTCCTTGCCTTTAAGCTTTTGAGGCCAGCCGGCCGGTGAATCTTCCCACATCTCCTGACGCCCATACACAGTCATGTCGAGTAAATCGTAACTATTATCCATCGCTTCGCAGCCGCGCCCCGTTGTCCAATAGGTCTCGAAGACATTAGAACCTTCACGAAGGTAGCAAACGAGATGAAACACGCCCACATGGCGGCCTACCAGAAGAGTGTCAAGCGAATCTAGCGCCGAATACCAGGGCATCTCCCAGCCCATGAATTCGCGGTACCGAGCGCTCTCTTTGTACGGGCCCTGGCAAAGCACTGCAAAAGTGACGTCGCGGGATTGAATGTAGGACAGCTCGCGGACCTGTGATGTAACCCATGTGCACCCCTCGCACTGTTCCGGCGCTGGTTGCCCGGCATGCCACATGAAGTAGTATGCAATTAGCATACTGCGCCCTTCGAACGCATCTAATAGTGTTACTGCCCCATTTTTGCCAATAATAGGGGTCGCACTATCCACTTCGACCATAGGCAGCCGGCGGCGGGCGGCTGCAATGGCATCACCTTCTCTTGTGTGAGCTTTTTCCCGAATCCGCAGCGCGTCCAGTTCTGCCTGAAAAATGTCCCGATCGACCACCGTTGGCAGTCCAATTTTATTTCTATTTGTCATAGTATGTTATTTTAATTTGCTTGCGATTTCCTGCAAGCGGTTATGCGCCATATTTATGCCTTGGGCAAAAGGCAGCTTCAACACCTGGTCTCTAAGCGCTACAGATTCATATATTACATGCATATTAATTTTGCTGGCGTTATCAGTTAGTTTTTCAAATTCCAATATCTCAAGCTGAACTCCAAAAGGCGCATTATCCATTTCAAAAGTCCGTGTGATTTTCCGGTTCGGGGTAAACTCATGGATTACCCCATTGGCTTTAAATACCACGTTTCCATTTGAATCGGTTGTTTCCAATTGATAACTGCCGTGCTTTTTACTTTCCAGTTTCAGCGCTTTCGTTCCCATCCATTGTTCAACAAGGTTTGGCTCCGCATGCGCTTTAAAAAGTAATTTCACAGGCAGATCAAATTCCCGAGTAATTACCAGATCCTGTTTGCCGTCTTCGGCTTTTACTTTTGTTTTCAGTTCCATATTATTTTTTTGATTTATATTTTTTCATTATGGTTTCCAGTTTATTAAACCGGTCATCCCACATTTTACGGAATGGTTCAATAAAATCTGCTACTTCTTTCATTTTAACAGGTTTGAATTGATAAAAGATCTCCCTGCCGTATTTTTTTTGTTCAAGTAATTCACACTTGGTGAGAATTTTCAAGTGTTTTGAAACAGTCGGCCTTGCTGTGTCAAAGTTTGAGGCAATTGCGCCTGCTGTCATGGATTGGCCGGCTACCAATAGAAGGATACTCCTTCTTGTCGGGTCCGCTATGGCTTGAAATACATCTCGTCTTAAATTCAATGTGTAGTCATTTGGCTACAAATATATAAATAGTTTTTTTAATACGCAAATTTTTGAATTGAAGAGTTGCAGGCAGATAATTTGGTTGAAAGGTCCGTATTGAAAGGCGCTGAATCAATTAAATTCTCAAATATTTAAGCTTAATAAAAAAGCCAAACTCATCTTGAATTTGGCTTGTGGGCAGTGAGGGATTCGAACCCCCGACATCTTGCTTGTAAGGCAAGCGCTCTGAACCAGCTGAGCTAACCGCCCATTTACGAATTAATTTTGGCTAAGTCAACGAATATCGCTCTTTTTTGGAAAACTCTCAAGTCATATTAGATTTCAATTGAAATACTGTTAATTATATATTGTGGTTTTATCATCTATTTCTTTATTTGTTTCAAAAGGCTATATTTGACCAATATTTAAGTAAAATAAACTATAAACCGGCTCCTCTTAGTGCGAAATTCTAAACTATTATTTCTTGTTTCGGTCGTTGCAATCTTTGGCATAAACCTACTTTCCGGTTCAATAAATCAATATTATTACCAGATAATAATATACGCGGGTATTAACATTATTCTTGCTACAAGTCTTAACTTAATTAATGGCTATACCGGTCAATTTTCATTAGGGCATGCCGGATTTATGGCTATAGGCGCGTACCTCTCGGCTTCTATCAGCACATACTTTGCGCCGCAGTTGATTGCAATTTTAGGCGAGGGCGCTTTTGGACATGCAGTTTGGTTCCTGGTTGTTTTATTGATTGGCGGACTTGGCGCATCAGTTGCAGGTTTGATAGTTGGAGTTCCATCTTTAAGACTCAAAGGCGACTATCTTGCTATAACAACCCTTGGTTTCAGTGAAATAATCAGAGTAGTTATTCAGAATCTAAATATCATTGGAGCTTCACAGGGATTCAGAAGTATTTATGTTTACGATAATGGCGTAAGAAGCCTGGAGGCAGTACAGGAATATTCAAACATAGGATACAAATTTTATGAAGTGCCAAAATACACTGATTTCTTCTGGACGTTTCTCGTAGTAGCAATTATAATATTTGGGATTACAAACCTGATGCGCTCAACTTACGGTCGAGGTTTTATTGCCGTTAAGGACGACGAAATTGCCGCTGAATCTATGGGGATTAATACAACCAAGTTTAAAGTCACTGCATTTGTGATCGGAGCTTTCTTTGCCGGTATTGCCGGGGGCTTATATGCTCATTTTATTCAATATGTAAATCCTGAAGATTTCAATTTTCTCCGCTCAGTTGAAATAGTAGTTATGGTTATCCTTGGCGGAATGGGCAGCACATTAGGAGTAGTTATTGCTGCAATCATTTTAACGATTTTGCCTGAGTTGCTCAGGGACGTTCAGCAATACAGGATGATAATTTACGCTTTGCTGATAATAATTATGATGCTTCTCCGCCCGCAAGGCTTATTTGGCATTAATATTTCGAGGGGCAAGAAAAAAACCAGGCCGGCAGAAGAAAAATCAAAAGGCGCTTAGTGAAATATGGAAATACTCACTCTAAATAATTGTACTATAAGATTCGGCGGATTGACAGCGGTTGATAGTCTTACTACGCATGTCGGTCAAAATGAACTTGTTGGGATGATTGGCCCGAATGGCGCGGGTAAAACCACGGTATTTAATATAATAACCGGCGTTTATGACCCTACCGAAGGCGACGTTTTATTTAACGGCGAAAGCATTGTAAAATATAAACCGTTTGAAGTAACTGCAAAAGGAATAGCCCGCACTTTCCAGAACATCCGGTTGTGTCAGAGCTTATCGATAAGAGATAATGTTAAAGTATCTTATAA
>CAZMRG010000055.1:0-19157 GCA_964568655.1 uncultured Ignavibacteriales bacterium
TCATTTTATCAGCAGCATTTTCTTTGTTTGCGTATAACCGTCAGACCGCTCCAAGCGGTCAGACGGATTTATTTCTAACTTATAAAAATAAACTCCGCTGGGATAACTTGACGCGTCCCAATCTACAGAATAACTTCCCGGCTGCATTTGCTGATCTACCAGCGTTGCAACTTCCCTGCCGAGAACATCATAAATTTCCAGCTTCACAAACTTGTTACTTGCAACCTGAAATCTGATCACCGTACTTGGGTTAAACGGGTTGGGATAATTTTGAGATAACGCATAATCAACCGGTATTTCGGTTGAAACCATTTCTATCCCTACTAACATACTGGTGTCGCCATAAACAACGCCGTTGATGACGCATCCGAGGAGTTCCATTTGGCGTCTGCAAGAAGAGCCTCCTCCTCCTTCAAGTGAATAGGTAATAACCGTGTCGATACCAATTCCTTTTATATAATTTCTACCTCCGGCAGATTCCAATCCAAAGTATCCATAATGTCTTGCTTGCCTGCTTGCGCCGAATATTGTTATATTGCTTGTATCTGTGCACACGTAAGAACGAGATGGGTTTGAAGGCTGGCAAAAAATATTTATCGAATCACGAAGCCGCGCCTTTAAACTGTCCTGCATTACCTCATTGGGTGAATAAGGGCATCCGGACGTTAAATAATAATACACGTTGCCGCTTATAGAGTCAATTCTTACGTCGGAAGTCAAAATGCCGGTACCGCAATTCGAACAGGAACCGGAAATAATACCGGAGGTTGACTGGGTCTGGTAATATGTTTTACCGTTTATGAGATTAGAGCTAATGACCGTTATTTTAGTTTTGCCGCTGCAGCTACCGCAAAATAAGCCATTCGTGCTGCACCGGTAAACCCATAAATTACCTACCTGCAGCGGAAGAAAATTGGCGATGTTACCGCTTTGGCTCCACATAATGTACGGGAGAAGAAATAATAAGAAATACGTTATGAAACAAAATATTCTTTTCATAGCATTTTATTTTATTTTATCAGCACTTAACCTGCGCTGCTTAACGCAGGAGAACCATCTTTCTGGTTTCTGATTGTTCATTGTTAATTGATAATTTATAAAAATATATTCCGCTTGCGTAAGCGCTAGCATCCCAATCTACAGAATAACTTCCCGGCTGCATTTGCTGATTGATAAGCGTTGCAACTTCGCGGCCGAGAACGTCATAAATTATCAGTTTTGTTATGCTGTTATTGTTTTTTCCTTCAAAAGGAATTTTAAATTCGATTTTTGTAGAAGGATTAAACGGATTGGGATAATTTTGATAGAGCAAAAAACGTCCCGGAAGTTCATTGCTTTCGCGTTCAATACCCATAAGAGACGTATCGCCATATGCAACGCCGTTTATTACGCAACCGATTAAATCAATTAGTTGCGTTAAACCCGGGTCGGGACCGCTAACGTAATTATTGATTAAACCAATGCCTCTTGAATATACCCGGGAAATACTTTGTTCAAAACTGCCGCCATAATAACCTTTGATTTGTCTGGGTTGACCGAGTACATAGCCAATGGTATCTCTCACCCGGAAAAATCCGCCGCAACCGTACATGGATGAATCAGGGAACTGCGCGGAAAGGCTATCAAGCGATTGCTCACGGATTAGCCACGGGCAGCTATAAGCAGTGTCCAGTAACCTAATATTTCCGGCAATGGAATCAACCCTTACATACTGATCATAAAATCCGTTCTCAGGCGGATGCTGCATTACGTGCATTTTATAATATTTATGGCCGTTTGTATTTATAGTATCAGTCACCCATACATAAAACCTTGTATCACCGCTCCAATGCCAGTAATGATTATAAACCTATCTGTTTCCAACCTGAAGAGGATAATACTTCGCTGAAGTAGTGTCTGTGGCGTAACCAAAATTTACTAAAAACGAGATAACTACAATAGAAAAAAGCGTTTTCATGTCAATTAATTTCCAATACTATTTTATCAAAACCATTTTCCTGGTCTGAGTATAATCACCCGCTTCTAATTTATAAAAATAAACTCCGCTCGAATAATTTGACGCGTCCCAGTCAACCGAATAACTTCCCGGCTGCATTTGCTGGTTAACAAGCTTAGCAACTTCACGTCCAAGAACGTCATAAATTACCAGCTTCACGAAATTGTTGCTTGCAATTTGGAACCTGATAACTGTGCTAGGATTAAACGGGTTGGGATAATTCTGCAACACTGAAAATTCCTTTGGCAATGTTGAGGATATATTGTTCAAGCTTACAACTTCACCGCCACTTGTTGTTTTTATGATGAGGCCGTCATATCCGACCATCCATCCTGTTTGAGAATTAATAAACTGCATACACTCTATGTTACTGTATCCTATGCCTAAATCAACTTGTGAATGCCAGTTAAGCCCTCCATTTGTTGTTTTGTATATCGGACCAACGTCGCTTTTGGCCCACCCGTTATTCGCATCGATAAACTGGCATTTTAAATCCGGGCCATTGAGCTGTAAACTTATCCAGCTATTCCCACCGTTTGTTGTCTTAATAATTTCATCACCTGAAGCCCAACCTGTCAGACTGTTTACAAAACTAATTTTACTGCATACAACATTCGTATCTGTTGGCAGGGTAACCCAGTTTTGTCCCCCATTAGTAGTCTTGTAAATCCTGCACCAACTGCCTGAATATGTTTCACTGATCCATCCGGTGTTATCATTAATAAAATAGAAAGCGGCAACCGAAGAATAATCCATTGGAACGGGAACTTCATTCCAAGTATACCCGCCATTAACTGTTTTAGTTAATTTTGGCGTTGTAGGATAAGCGTCTCCGCACGCCCATCCGGTATTTACATCAATAAAATTAATGGAGTTAACTCTAAAATTAAAAGTAGGAAGCTCCATCCAGCTATTCCCGCTGTTTATTGATTTAAATAATCCATAAGCAATTTTAAGATAACCCGTACTGGCGTTTAAAAATTGTATATAGTCAGGATATACCGGGGACATATAGATGATATTCCAATTTAAGCCCCCATTCGTTGACTTATATATAGGTGCGGCTTCTGTTGTGTTACCGCCAATTCCAATCCACCCTGTATTTGCATCAATAAAGCTTAAAGTATAAAAATTCAGTCCTGGTGGATGAAACGACGTTGAAACTGACCAGTTTAAACCCTGATCGGTTGAACGAGCAATTTTGCCGCCTTCTCCAACTATTAACCCCAGGTTTCCTGAAAATCCAATAGCATTAAGCTCATAAGTTGTTGCAACAGAGATTTGACTCCAAGATTCTCCCTGGTCAGTTGTTCTGAAAATGTTTGCAGGTAAATTGCCATAGTAACCTCCAACTGCAAGCCCTGTTAAATCATTAATAAAATAAATTGAACTGAGTGGCGTGCTACTTTGACCGTTTAAAACCTTTGTTATCCATGTCACGCCGGAATTGGTTGTTTTCCGAATTAAGCCTCTGAAGGAAGCTCCACTGCCGCAGACAAATCCTGTTTGCGAATTAATAAAAATTAAATCCGAATAAAGGGCTGCGGAACTATCAATAACGTTCCAATTCATTCCTCCGTTAGATGTACTAAATATTTGATAATCCATAGCGGCAAAACCGGTCGTCTCATTCTGAAAAAAAATGCTTCTAATATATGAGGGTAATGATGTTATTGAGCTTTGCCAGTTTGAACCACCATTTGTTGTCCTTAAAATTTGATTTTCGGCTCCAACCCACCCCGTATTTTGATTTATAAAATACATTGTCCTTGCAATTGCATCAAATTGCGAAACAAATGTCCAGGCAATACCCATATTTGTTGTCTTAAATATTTTTGAAGTCATACCTCCATCATCGCCAATGATCAAGCCTGTATTTTCATTAAAGAAACTCATATCATAATAATAATGCAGAGGGTCTAAACCCGTTAGAGCTGAAGTTGTAAGAGGATTGCTCCAATTTATGCCGCCATTGGTTGTTCTTATTACTGTTCCATAGTATCCTATTGCTATTGCATTGTTCTGATCAAAGATCTTAACAGATTTTAATGTAACGTTTGTAGGTAACGGATTAATAAAGGACCAGCCCGACGATTGTGCATTTATTTCCATATAGAAACATGACAAAAGGGCTGCCACAAATATTATTTTTCTCATTTTATTAATACCATCTTTCTGGCCGCTAATTGTTCATTATTTATTGATAATTTATAAAAATAAACTCCACTCGGATAAGCGCTCGCATCCCAGTCAACCGAATAGCTTCCCGGCTGCATTTGCTGATTGATGAGCGTTGCAACCTCGCGACCGAGAACGTCGTATATTATGAGTCTCACCCCTACCGCGCCTGCTACCGCAGTCACGTCTCCCCCTGACAGGGGGAGATTCAGAGGGGGTGCAACAGAAAATTTAATTTTGGTAATTGGATTAAACGGATTGGGATAATTTTGAGATAATGAAAAATTATCGGGGATTTCAGAGCTGATCTTATTTATGCCGGTTAAACTCGTGTCGCCGTAAAGTATTCCGCTAATAATGCATCCTAATAATGTAACTGTTGTAGTTTGCGTATGCCCATAATCCTGCGAACCGACAAACCCAAAATCTTTAGCCAGAGTTCTACTTCCCCCGGCTTCAAAATGATCCGTCCACGATGTAGTTAATCTTTTCTTCACCGTGCTAAATATGCTGTAAGTTGTCGTATCTGTTACTTTGTAGACCATAGAGCAGTTAAACATGGATGAATCCCCTAAACGCGCCGATAAACTGTCAAGCGTATGCTCATAGTTCAACCAGGGGCATCCCGTAGATGCGTCATATACCATCACGACATTTTTCATAGAATCGATTCTTATATATTGCGGCGATGATCCAGTACTGAAAATGTAATAAAGATGATTATTTGTAACTATCGTGCCTGTAACAGTTACTTTATATCTATAGGAACCGCCATACGGATAAGAACCATGATAATAAGTCCAGCAATTGCCTACGGCAATCGGGAAATATCTGGAAGATGAAGTATCATAAGAGTAAAGCAGGTTCAATTGGCTTAGAAATAAATATAATAATGATGAAATAAATAACTTTTTCATGATTGACAACAGGTTAAAAAGTTTACTTAATATTTTTATATGCTATTGTGTAATTTATTACTCTTTTATTTTAATAAAACTCCCGCCTTTGGCGGGACTACGGATAAAACGACTATCGTCATTTTATCAGCAGCATTTTTTTAGTTTGCGTATAACCGTCAGACCGCTCCAAGCGGTCAGACGGATTTATATCTAACTTATAAAAATAAACTCCGCTCGGATAATTCGCCGCATCCCAGTCAACCGAATAACTTCCCGGCTGCATTTGCTGATCTACCAGCGTTGTGATTTCCCTGCCAAGAACGTCGTAAATGATCATCTTAACGGAACGGTCGCGACCGTTCCCTACGACTGGCACTTGAAATCTAATAACCGTTGACGGATTAAACGGGTTGGGATAATTTTGAGAAAGAGAAAAATGATCAGGAACTTCTGATGAAATTGTATTTACGCCAAGTAAGCTTGTATCGCCATATATGATACCGTTTATCTGACAACCTAATAGGTTTCTCCAAATAGTAAATTGAGCTCCATAGGTATAAAACGAAACGAGTCCAATATTTTTGGCAAATGTTCTGCTGTCTCCTCCTTCAAAATAATCTGTGAAATAAAAATATTTTTTCTTTTTTGTTAAACCGAAAATACCAACGGTTGAGGTATCTGTACACCGGTAATAAAAATTACAATCGTATTTAGAAGAGTCCCCCATTCTTGACTTTAGGCTGTCGCTGGTTCTTTCATTTGAAAGCCATGGGCATGAATTCGTACTTGCGTATATCCGAATACTGGCGGATGAAGAATCTATCCTTCTGTATTCAGTAACCGGCGACGTTAGATAACTAAAAGTAGTCCTGATAATGTTATACAAATGATTGTTCATTGTATTTGTCCCAATCACAGTTTCTTTATAATTATAGATCGGGCCCTGAGGGTAATTGAAATAACTGTAGGTCCAGCTGTTTCCGATAGCAAGCGGATAATAATTCGTAATGCTTGTATCCTGAGAATAACTATTAACCGCCAGTAACAATATCAATGATAAAAAAGAATTAATTTTTCTCATTTTATTAACACCATCTTTCTTACTGCTAATTGTTCATTATTAATTGATAATTTATAAAAATATACCCCGCTTGGATAACTTAACGCATCCCATTCAACCGAATAACTCCCCGGCTGCATTTGCTGATCTACCAGCGTTGTGATTTCCCTGCCAAGAACGTCGTAAATGATCATCTTAACGGAACGGTCGCGACCGTTCCCTACGACTGGCACTTGAAATCTAATAACCGTTGACGGATTAAATGGATTCGGATAATTTTGACTTAATGAAAATTTATCCGGAATATTTGATGAAGTTGAATTTATAAAAGTGAGTCCGCCGTTTGTAGTTTTTAGAACAACCCCTGAATCGCCGCTTACATAACCTGTTAATGCGTTAATAAATGAAAATGATTTTGGCTGGAAAGCGCCAAGCGATTGCAGCTCAACAAAATTCTGGCATCCGCTGGTCGTGTAATACAATTCACTGGCTCCGGAACTTATATTGTTTCCTAAAACCCATCCTGTATTATCATTCACAAATTGAGTATTCGGGTAACGAATGATAATATTGCTAGTCACTTGCGACCATGTAGCGCCAAAATCGGTTGTTTTCATAAAATTTGAAGAATCACCGGTTAAATAACCCGCTCCTGTTGATAATAACTGAATTCCGGTTAATGACCTGGCATTACCGGTCGGAATAAATGTCCAGTTAGCGCCTCCATTAGTCGTTCTTACAGACCCCTTTGTGGCCCCGCCGCCAATCACCATCCCGGTATTTTGATTAGCAAATGAAATACCACCGAGTCCATTTGAAGAACTATAAACGCTCGACCATCCGCTTCCGCTGTTTTTACTTATTCCAATTCCGACAAAAAGCGAAGTATAAGACACGTATGTTACACCTTCAATTTCACAGAGTCCGCTAAAATATGCGTTAGTTTGCCCAAAAGAACGGTTACCGTTCCATGTAACTCCTCCATCTGTTGAGTTGTCAATCGAATAAGACGGAGGGCTGGCGTGCCCGGGAGAATAATAAACGCGATACATGCTGCCGGACGGGAATAAAAATGCGGAAGTAATATATCCTTCAGATTCGAACCAACTATTGTTTCCCACCAAAGATACATTCCATTTTGTTCCTCCATTTGTTGTGTTCAGAAATACATTGTCGCCAACAACTATGCCCGTATTTTCATTCACAAACGAAAGATATGTAAGAGAAGACCTGCAGCCTCCCAACGCAATACTCCATTGGTTGTAATAAGCGGCCCCTGTATCAATACTTTTGAGTGTTATTCCGTGGAGGCCGCATGTGTATGCATGACCTGAATCAAGCGGGCATATATCCGTATAAGTATTTCCCCAGAAAAGCTGGTTTGAACACCATACAGACCAGGCAACTCCGCCATTTGTAGTTTTCATCAATGGACTATTAGTACCTACGGCAAATCCCGTGTTTGGATTTATGAATTTAACAGAATACACAGAGTTACTATAGTTAAAATTAGTATTAACCCATGAATTTCCTGCATCTGTTGTCTTTAGCAAAGGTGAAATATTAGCAGAAACATAACCGGTTAATGCATTTGTAAAAGACAATGACAATAAATTATTAGCGCTTATTGTTTGAACTGTCCAGTTGTTTCCACCGTCTGTAGTCTTTAAAAATTTTCCGCTATCGCCGCAGGCGAAAATTTTAAGCGAATCAACCATAAAAACTGAATGCAGGTTTGTTGTAGTTACATTGATGGGGGTGAATCCTGCAATGCCTGTTGTTGTTTTGTACAAACTGCCATTATCTCCGGCAATAAATCCTGTGCTCTGATTTATAAAGCTGACGCTCCTGAAAGAAAGGCCGTTGGGTATTGAATAACTGATCCATGAGTTACCCCCGTTCGAAGTGTACATGGCCAGTTCGCCCTGCCCGATAACATATCCATGGTTCACATCGAAGAAACATAATCCATATAAATTATTTGTTGTGCCGCTTGGTATATTTATCCAGTTACTTGAACCGGTAGTGTTTTTTAGAATTATTCCGTTAGAGCCGACTACATATCCCGTATTGAGGTCAAAGAATTTTATGCCATAAAAATCATTTTGCGGATTAGGATTTCTGAAGATCCAGTCTGAATTTTGTGAAAAACTAACCTGCGCAAGAATTACTAATAGAATTACAGTAATAGTTTTCATTGTTGAATTTTATTTGATTAAAACCATCCTTTTTGTTTGTACATTTTTTAACTGTTCACCGTTAACTGTTAACTGATAAAAATAAACTCCGCTTGCATAAGCGCTCGCATCCCATGTAACAGAATAGCTTCCCGGCCGCATTTGCTGATCAACAAGCGTTGCAACTTCGCGGCCTAGAACGTCGTATATTATGAGTCTCACCCCTACCGCGCCTGCTTCCGCAGTCACGTCTCCCCCTGACAGGGGGAGATTCAGAGGGGGTGCAACAGAAAATTTAATTTTGGTTATTGGATTAAACGGATTTGGATAATTTTGCGATAACTTGAATGCACCCGGTTCGGAGATTCCGGAAACGCTAATACCTGTTAGTTCTGAAAGCGGACGGCGCCACAGTGAAAAGCCAAATGTGCCGGCATATATATAATCGTCAAGGATCTGCAAAGATGTCACATAACGGCTGCACAATCCATCGCACCACGGCCTCCAGTTAGCCCCAAAATCATTCGAAACATATATTCCGGGAATTGAATAAGATAAATCGTAAGCTGATACTACAAGATTAGAGCCGATACCTGCAATAGCCGCAATGCTCAGATTACTCAATCCTGACTGGTACCAGTTCTGACCGTTATTGCTTGAAATAAAGATCCCATGATTCCCGGTACCTGCTATAATATTAGAGCCCTGAATTGAAATGCATTGTATAAATGGTTCCGAGAATGATGTTTGCATCCATGTCTGCCCTCCATTTGTTGATCTAAAGATTCCGCTATCATTTGTCCCCCCATATAGATCGGTTCCGTTAGACGCAAGAGTTGTAACGCCGTTATTGCGGCTATAGATTTGCGTCCAGCTTCCTCCATTGTCAGTGGAGGAAAACACGCCGTCGGAATTTGATCCCTGCGTGCCTGCGTATATAATTGAGCCCAATTTGACAAAAGAACGAACAGTTCTGCCTCCCATATAGTTATTTGTCCAGTTAGCTCCGTTATTTGAAGAAAATAATATTCCCTCTCCGAATGAAGCGGCATAAATATAAGGGCCATCCGCCAAAAGTGCATGAACATCCTGAAATGCTAAATTCTGGCTCCAGGTCTGCCCGCCGTTAGAAGTTGAATAAATTCCATAGCCATCCATGCCTGCAAATAATCTGCCTGAATCCTGCGTAAGCGTTGTGACACCCATAACATTAAACGAGGTTTGGTTCCATGAAACTCCATTATCCGTGGTTCCAAAAACACCGTACGTATATGTGCCGGCATAAACTCTTGAATTGCAAAATGCAAGTGACGTAACATAACTTGTGCGCATTGAAGTTTGGGTCCAATTTACGCCATGATTCGTTGAAACATAAACACCGCTATCAAGAGTGCCCGCGTAAGTTGTTGAATTATTATCAGCAATCGAGAATATATATCTTAAGCGCAATGATGACTGTTGCCAAGCTTGTCCTGCATTTGTTGAAAAATAAACCCCATTTGAAACCGTCCCTATCAGAAAATTAGAACCGCTTATACCTACCGATAATGCATAACTTGTATACTGCGATACGTATAATGTCCACATTTGACCGTTGTTAGTTGATATGAATACTCCGTTATTGTTAGCGGCTATAGCATTAGAACCCTGAACCGTTAACATTGATACCTGCGATTGCACTGATGTTTGGGTCCAGCTTTGCCCACCGTTCGTAGATAAATAAATTCCGTTATTTGTGCCTGCATAGAAATAAGCGCCGCTAACTGCAAGAACCGTTACATGCTGAGGGAACGAATTGGATCCTGTCCATGTCATCCCTCCGTCGTTAGACGCATATACAGTATCATTTGAAACGCCGTATGCTACATTCCCAATTAACACAATAGATATCAGTTCTTTGCTTGCTAAAGACGTAAGTTTCCACTGCTGTCCGTTATCTGTGGAAATATAAAGCCCGCTTGAATTGGCAAGTATATTATTTCCTATTGACCCAAGTGAATTTACAATGCCGCCCGGCGGTCCAACCTGGTTCCATTGAGAATATAAATTGAATGATAAGAAAATAAATACAAAGAATAACAAAAATTTATTCATTTCTTTTGTTAAGGTTTACTTTAATAATACCATTTTCTTTGTTTGAATAAAATCACTCGCTGCCAACTTATAAAAATATATTCCGCTTGCGTACGCGCTCGCATCCCATTCAACCGAATAACTCCCCGGCTGCATTTGCTGATTTACCAAGGTTGCAATTTCGCGACCAAGAACATCATATATTATAAGTTTCACCCCCACCGCGACTGCTAACGCAGTCACGTCTCCCCCTGTCAGGGGGAGATTCAGAGGGGGTGCGATAGAAAATTTAATTTTAGTATTCGGGTTAAACGGATTCGGATAATTTTGACTTAATGAAAACTTATCAGGAATGTTAGATGAAGTTGTGTTTACAAAGGTAAGCCCGCCATTTGTGGTTTTAAGAACAACCCCTGAATCACCGCAGACATAACCCGTGTTTGCGTCAATAAATGAAAAAGAATTACATTTAAAAGTGTCCAAAGAAAGCAGCTGCATAAAATTTGTGCCGCCATTCGGCGTATAATATAACCTTGTGTCATATGGCGGAGAGACCTGCTGGCATATTGCCCAGCCTGTGCTGTTATCCACAAACTGGATTTGGTTGAAATATGCTACAAAACCCTGGCTTAATGGCGTCCAGTTAAATCCAAAATCAGTAGTCCGGTAAAATAATGATGAATCGCCGGCCATAAATCCCACGCCGCTGGGCAGCATTTGGATACTCCTGACATGGTTCATATTATTCATCGGTGTAAAACTCCAGTTTCCTCCCCCGTCAGAAGTCAGTAATATCCCCTGGCTGCTGCTTCCACCGCACAAAACAAATCCGGTATTTTCATTCGCAAAGGCAACAGGACCCAATTGATAACTTGAGGTGGTATATATTGTATTCCATTGGGAGCCTCCAGTACTTTTAACAATTATATACGGACTGGTTGTAACTGAAGCATATGAAACCCCGTTTTTTTCATCTAAACCATTTATATAGCCTAAAGACGGGCCATATCCGAACTGCCATGTCAATCCCCCATCCGTTGATCTCTCAAAGAATTCATCCGGATAGCCCGCAGGTGTAAATACATGAAACATTCTGTAAGCGCTTGTTGGGGAAAAGTACTTAACCCACACAGGATAGGTGTCATTACCTTCAAACCAGGAGAACCAGCCAACCATATTTATATTCCAATTTGCTCCGCTGTTTGAAGTATTCATAAATTCATGTCCACCTATTACAAACCCGGTATTCTCGTTAAGAAAACTAATTGATGTCAGGTTATTTCTCGACCCTCCGGAAACTTTTAAATAACCATGAATTAATCCCATCTCTGAAAGATAGCCGTTTGTTCCGCCAATAAATGCTATCGTATCTACGGCGCTAATGCAATTCGGCGTTGAAGAGACCGGCACATCAGTTCCAACTTCCAACCAGTTTAAGCCTGAATTTGTTGTTTCCATAACAAGTCCCCCTGTTGCGCATGCAAATCCTGTAGTCTGATTTGAAAAGCTCACTGAATTCCAGCGGTTATTAACCGAATAAATTGAGAGTGTATTCCAGGTAACGCCTCCGTCAGTCGTTCTATAGGAGAAAGAAGGACTGGATGGAGATGTAGTTGTAATAACTCCTGTCAGAGCATTACAAAATGATATACATGTATTGGTGATACTTCCAACGCTTTGCATTGTCCATGACGCTCCCGCGTCAATTGTTTTTAAAACCGTACCGCTATCTCCGCAGGCAAAACCTTTAAGCGAATCAATAAAGAAAACACTATGAAGATTCCTTGACGTAACATTATCCGGTATCCATCCATAAATACCTATTGTAGATTTATATAACTCGCCGTTATCTCCAACCAGGAACCCTGTGTTTTGATTCACAAAAGTCACGCTCCTGAGGGCAAAACGATTACTGGTCACAACATGCGTCCAGCTGGCGCCGCCATCAGACGTATACATTATCAACCCTCCGGCGCCGACAATATACCCGTGATTCACATCAAAGAAATACATCCCGTACAGTTCATTTACTGTTCCTCCGTCAACCGGGGTCCAGGCGCCTGAACCGTTTGTCGTTTTAAGGATTGTCCCGCCGGATCCTATTACATACCCAGTGTTATGATCAAAGAACTTGACCGCATAAAAATCATTTTGCGGATTAGGGTTTCTGTAAACCCAATCGCTGTTCTGAGAGTATGAAAAAGCGGTTATAAATAATAAAGTGAATACTATAGATGCCTTCATGTTGTTAAGATTTATTGTTTTATTTACTACCGTCATTTTATCAGCAGCATTTTCTTTGTTTGTGTAAAATCACCGCCATTGTTGGAGTTATCTCCAACAATCAATCTGTAAAAATAAACTCCGCTCGGATAATTAGTCCCGTCCCAATCAACTGAATAACTTCCCGGCTGCATTTGCTGGTTAACAAGAGTTGCGATTTCACGCCCAAGAACATCGTATATCTTCAGTTGTAGGGGTCGCATATATGCGACCCCTACGGAACCCGGAATACTAAACTTAATAATCGTATTAGGATTAAACGGATTGGGGTAATTTTGTAAAAGCGAAAAAGATCCGGGGACTTCCGAAGATAATTCCTTTATTCCGGTCAACGAAGTATCGCCGAAAAGAACTCCATTTATCACACATCCCAGTAAAGATTCCGAGTAAAAACCATATGGCCAGCCTGTAAGATTGCCGTATGTTTCTGTAACTCCTATATTCTCTGCGTACACCCTGCCTACCCCGTTGCCAAACATATTTGTCAGGAAATGTTTTGTCCTTCTGTTCAAACCGAAAACATTTCTGATATTAGTATCCAAACAATTGCCCGTATCGTTTAGGCAAAGGAGACTTAACCTGTTGTTTAGTTTTGCATTCAGACTGTCTTTAACTCTTTCATAATGCGACCAAGGACAAAATCCGGAGCTGTCGAAAATCATTACGTTTGCAGAGTTTGAATCAACTCTTATTATCTCGTTATTCCATCCGCATCGGAAATACTTGTGGTTATTGAATATATAAGAAACATTTATAGTTCTTTTTAATCTTCCTGTAAATCCTCCGTTTGTGTAATAATAGCTATAGACCCATACATTACCAACGTTTAGCGGGTAATATTTAGCAAATTCATTTTGCTGAGAATATGCGGCGCTTATTATGAAGAAGAGCAAAAAAACTAATATTTTCATAACTCACCTTTGTAATGGTTATTTTATTAATACTCCCGCCTTTTGTGGGATTACTGATAAAACGGCTATCATTATTTTATCAATACCATTTTCATAGTTCTTGTGTAATCACCTGACTCTAATCTGTAAAAATATACTCCTGACGGATAATTTGTCCCGTCCCAATCAACCGAATAACTTCCGGGCTGCATGTGCTGATTGACCAGCGTTGCAACTTCACGTCCCACAACATCATAAACAGTCAACTTTACAAACTTGTAACTTGCAACCTGAAACTTAATAACCGTATTGGGGTTAAATGGATTGGGGTAGTTTTGACTAAGCGAGAACTCATCTGCAATTTCATTATTCTGCTGAATTCCAAGCGGCAGGGTCTCTCCTCCGTTTGTTGTTTTTAATATTGTTCCATAAGCGCCGGCTGAAAACCCTGTAAGAGCGTTTACCATAAAGAGCGAATTCAAACCATATTGTGTAGGGCTTGCAACAGAATAAAAACTTGTTCCTGCATTTGTAGTCTTCATAATAGCGCCGTTATCAAAAACAAAAATGCCCGTAGTTGAATTCACAAAATAAAGCGACTTTACAGAATGGTTATAATTAATATTCAAACTCCCCCAATTGGAGCCTGAATTTGTAGATCTTAACGTTAAGCCATTATCGCCGCATAAAAAAGCTGTGTTTGCATCAATGAACTGCGCTGTATTAATATTCCCTGAAACGCCTGCGTTTATAGTTATCCAGGATACGCCTGAATTTGTGGTTTTAAGAATAGTTCCGTTTACGCCGCAGCATAAACCGATACTGGTTCCGGTGAACGTAATGCAGTTCAGTTTATTTGAAGTCACAGGATTTGATTGAACCCAGTTGGCTCCGCTGTTAGTTGTTTTCAATATCATACCCTGGCTGCCTGAAGCATACCCCGTATTTACATCTGAAAAATAAAGAGAAGTAATATCGTTATTAACCCCCGATGCTGAGATAGACCAGTTCAGACCCGAATTTATAGTTTTTAATATTACGCCTGAAGAACCCGCTGCAAATCCTGTAGCAGGAACAGGGAAATAAATATTATATAGATCGCTTGTTGTTGGAGTATTGATTTTACTCCAGTTTGCTCCGGAGTTTGATGTAGTGAGTATCAAACCTGAAGCCCCGGCAATGTATCCGTTATTAATATCAGTGAATACAACAGAATTCAGATGATTATTCGTTAAAGCAGATGGAATAAACCAGTTTTGTCCGGCATTTGTGGTTTTCAATAACCTGCTTTCATCACCCATAAATCCTGTATTTGCAGATGAGAAAAATAGCGAGTTCCCGCCATATGAAAGGACCATTGGAATAACTATATTCCAGCTATCGCCTCCGTCTGTCGTACTGAACAATGATTGGTCCGCACATGACGCTCCAACAACAAAACCTGTAAGCGCGGTTGTAAAACAAAGATCGGAAAGAACAGTGCAGCTGTATGGTATGCTTTTATTTACCCAGTTCGATCCGCCGTCTGTAGTCCTCATAACCATGCTATTACTGCCCACGGTATAGCCCGTATTATCATTTATGAATTTAATGGCGTTAAAGCTTTCAACGGTTCCTGTAGTTTGCTGAACCCAACTTTCGCCTGAGTTGGTTGTTTTGTACATTGTGCCATGGCTGCCGCTTGCATAACCGGTATTAGCATCGGGAAAGCTAACGGAAAATATATAATTTGAAATTGAAAGCTTAGTCGCCCATGTAGCGCCGCCATCGGTTGTTTTATTAATGATACCGCCGGAGCCTTGGCTATGCCATCCTACTATTATACACACATTATCGCTAAGACAATAAAGCCACTCGAGAGAATAAGAAGTTCCCGGATTCAGCGCCAACCATGATGCGCCGCCATCGGTTGTTTTTGCTACCAGTCCGTTATCGCCGCATAAATAACCGGTAGAAACGGAAGAGAACATAATACATTTCCCGGTGAAACTCGGATTTTGATCGGTCCAGGTTGAACCGCCGTCTGTTGTCTTCTTTACCGGGCCCCGGGAAATAAAACCGGTATTGTCATTTAAAAAATATGATGACCAATATCCCAGATTGTTCTGCGGAACGGGATTTTCCCAATTCCAACCCGTTTGCCCAAAAACAGAACCTGTAAGGACAAAAACTGAAATTACTAAAATATATGTTTTCATAATCAACAGAATTAATTAAATATTTTTATGAATACGATTTATTTAAAATGAATATAAACCACGGGGATTGGCCCGGGATTAAACTTTTTATTTGATCAACACCATTTTTTTTGTTTGAACAAAATCACCCGCCTCTAACTGATAAAAATAAACTCCTGACGGATAATTTGCCGCATCCCAATCAACAGAATAACTTCCCGGCTGCATTTGTTGGTTAACCAGCGTTGCAACTTCGCTTCCCAAAACATCATATATCTTTAATTGTACGTCAAAGGCATGCCTTTGACGTACTGCAGGTAAATCAAATTTAATTTTAGTAGCCGGGTTAAATGGATTGGGATAATTTTGAGAGAGAGAAAAACTTCCCGGCGCTTCATTAGAAATTTTATTTATCCCCAATATTTCAGACAAATTTCTTTTCCAAACTCCATAATATGGTATCCCAACATAGATATAGGAGCCGTTGATATCAATACAGCTTATTGTAGAAGCTGCAGGCAAACCATCGCTCACATTTGTCCAGATTGCCCCGTTATTAGTACTTAAAAAAATCCCGCTTTGATACAACCCTGCCAATATATTGTTCCCCACAACTCCAAAAGACTCTGCGTAACTTGGAAAAGGAAGTCCATTATTTACAGGATTCCAATTCGAGCCATTATTCGTGCTTATGTAAACGCCGCTTGACACAGATCCTGCAAAAATATTTGCGCCGCAAAAAGTCAAAGTGGATATAGATGACGCGGGGAAGCCGTTGTTAATTGAAGTCCAGTTTACGCCGTCGTTCGTACTTAAGTAAATGCCCTCGGTTGTTTGACATGCAAAAATATTTGTTCCATCTGTCGCAATATCAGTATACCCGTATCCATATGGAAGTCCGCTGTTAACAGGCGTCCAACTTGATCCTTTATTTGAGCTTGAATACACGCCAAAATAGTAAGTTCCGGCCAATATATTATTTCCCTTTTGCACAAAACGATATATAGAGGTTTCGCCAGGGAACCCATTGTTAATTGCAACCCAGTTTAATCCGTTATCAGAGCTTAAAAAGGCGCCGGCTCCTCCCTGAAAAACATGAGTACCCGCAAAAATATCATTCCCATTTACAAAGATGGCAGAAATATCATTTAGAACGGAAATATTATTATTCAATAAATTCCAGTTTTCACCATAATCCGATGTGGAAAAAATTCTGGCGTTTGCTGAGCCCGCAAGAAGATTTGGCCCTTTATTTTCCAAACAAAATATGGATTGATTGATGGGAATCCCATAATTTGCAGCGCTCCAGTTGCTCCCGTAGTTAGAGCTTCTGTATATACCGTATGAAATTGTACCTGTAAAGATACCGGATGCTGATACCGCGAAACACGTTATGCCGGCAGCAGGAAGTCCCGTATTTACATAGTTCCAGCTTTGTCCATTATCAGAGCTTTTGTAAATACCGCTATACTGAGTACCTGCAAATACATTATTTCCTGAGATTTCCAACGTATTAATAATGGACGAAGGGTTTATTCCGTTGTTCACTGCAATCCAACTTCCGCCGTGGTTGACGCTTAAGTAAATTCCTGAACTTCCAGTCCCTGCAAAGATGCTGTTTCCGTTTATTATCATCGAAGATATTGCATCATTTACAGGAAGCCCATTATTAACAACCGACCAGTTCTGTCCGTTATTCGTTGATATGTAAACCCCCTGATTATCGGTCGACGCTAAAATGTTTGTTCCGTCTATTGCTATGGTATGAATAGTTCCTGAAATCCCATTATTTACGCTAGCCCAGCTATTTCCATTATCAGTACTTAAAAATATCCCATTTAGAAATGTACCAGCGAAAATATTTATACCGCTAACCGCGAAACATTTTACTGTAGTTGATGCCGGTATTCCGTAGTTTGCGGCAAGCCAATTTAAACCGCTGTTCGTACTTTTGTATACGCCATAACTTGAGGTTCCGGCAAGTATAACGGAACCGTTTACTGCAAATGAACTTATGTTGCAGGAACTTGGAATTCCGTTATTACGGGGGCTCCAGGTGGAACCATTATTGGAGCTAAAATATATACATCCATACAATGACCCAGCATAAATATTTGAACCGCTAACGCCTAAACTATATATGTTTGGAACCGGTATCATTCCGTTTGAAGCAGGCGCCCATTGCGAAAAGTTTGGAACAGGGAATAATATAATAACAACAAGAACCAACGTAGTTTTCAGCATAAATCCACCATTGAGTATATTTAAATAAAATGAATTGGTTATTTTGAAATTCAATAAATGAAGTAACAACAAAAAACAACTATAGATATTCTTTGAATTGAAATGAAGCGGAAAGCGGATAGATTTTCGGGATTTCATATGTCCTCCATTCCCGATAAAAGGTTATGTAAAAATAACATATTAGATCAGTTTTTCAAATGATATTTATCATGGTTGCTTATTTTTTTAAAAATTGATATTGGTTAGGAATTGCATTATTTTTGTTAAATTTGACAATTTTCCCAAATCCCCGGAGCGTGTATGCAAACTATAGACTGGTCAATTGTTGTAGCTTACTTCATTATCAATTTCGGAATTGCCCTTTATTATTACAAAAAATCTAGCGGAAATACTGAAAACTTCTTCCTTTCAGGAAGAAAACTAACATGGTGGCTGGCCGGACTTTCGATGGTCGCAACTACTTTTGCTGCGGATACTCCACTTGCCGTTACAGAACTTGTCGGCAAAAACGGTATCGCGGGCAACTGGCTCTGGTGGAACATGATGATCGGCGGCATGCTTACGGTGTTCTTCTTTGCGCGCTTGTGGCGCAGGGCAAATATTCTCACCGACGTTGAATTCATTGAGCTCAGATATTCAGGCAAAGCTGCATCATTCCTGCGCGGATTCAAAGCGGTTTATCTTGGCTTGTTCATGAATTGTATTATTATGGGCTGGGTTAATCTAGCGCTTGGAAAAATATTAAAAGGCATGTTCCCCGGAAGCATTAACGACACAAATGTTTTATTCTATATATTCGGCGTGATGGCTTTCACAGCATTTATATCAGCAATATCCGGTTTGTGGGGCGTGGCTGTATCGGATGCATTTCAGTTTGTTATTAAAATGACAGGTTGTATCTTGCTTGCAGTTATTGTTATCAATTCAGATAAGATCGGCGGTATCTCAGGATTAACAGCACAGTTACCTGACTGGGCTTTAAGATTCACCCCGCAAATTGGCGGAGATACGGGAACTTCTACTGGCGCCGGCGGGATTTTAATGATGACGGTATCTACATTTTTGGCTTTTATAGGAATTCAATGGTGGGCTAGCTGGTATCCAGGCGCAGAACCAGGTGGCGGCGGTTATATTGCGCAAAGAATGATGTCCGCCAAAGACGAGAAAAACTCACTACTTG
>CAZMRG010000055.1:19167-19896 GCA_964568655.1 uncultured Ignavibacteriales bacterium
CAACGTTATTCTTTCAAATAGCCCACTATTGTTTACGTCCGTGGCCATGGATACTTGTCGGTTTAAGCTCTATTATCCTCTACCCGCAGCTGCCGATGGCTGATAAAGGACTTGGCTTTGTAAAAGCTATGAACGACTTCCTTCCTCCCGGTTTAAAAGGCCTCCTTCTCGCTGCATTCTTCGCTGCATCCATGTCAACCATCGCAACGCATCTGAATTGGGGAACATCATATTTCATAAACGATTTTTACAAACGCTTCCTCAAGCCAAATAAATCTGACGGACATTACGTTACTGTATCCAGACTGATGACAATTATCTTAATGTTTGCTGCCGTTGGTATTACTTTATTTATGACCACAATTTCAGGCGTGTGGGCATTTGTTATCGAGTGCGGCGCAGGACTTGGTTTAGTGTTAATCCTCCGCTGGTTTTGGTGGAGAATAAACGCTATTACAGAAATTGTAGCTACTATCACACCATTTGTTGTGTACGGAGTTTTGTATTTCGGTAAATTTGATATCGCATTCCCGCAGACTTTATATGTAATAGTGCCGATCACAACCGTTGCATGGCTTATAACTATGCTTGTCACTAAGCCTGTTGAAGAAGCTAAGCTTTCTTCATTCTATAAGCGCGTTCACCCGGGCGGAATTGGCTGGAAGTCATATGCCGTTAAGCATCCCGAAGTGAAACCGGATTCAGGATACATAATTTTATTCTTTGACT
>CAZMRG010000056.1:0-19530 GCA_964568655.1 uncultured Ignavibacteriales bacterium
ATGCACGGCCCGGACGGAACAGATTATAACAATAAAATTGTCTTTAGCGAGATCCTGAAGCCCGAAAAACTGGTTTACACTCATGTATCCGGTCCTATATTTGAGTCAACCGTAACTTTTGAGGAAATTGACGGAAAAACAAAGGTCACAATGCGCGCAGTGTTTGAATCAGTTGACGTACTTGAATACGCAATTAAACAATTCAGCGCTGTTGAAGGCGCTAAACAAACATTCGGAAGACTTGCTGACTATTTGGAGAAGGTGAAATAAAATATATTGAATGTAGGTCAAAGGCATGCCTTTGACATTATTTTTTTGAAATCAAGGAGGAACCATGGCAGAAGATAATATCTTTTCAAAATGGAAGAGTTTAAGCCCTGAGATACTAAGCCTGCTCAGAATTGTAGCCGCTCTTGTATTTATGTCTGTCGGTACAATGAAGCTGTTTGCCTTCCCGGCCGGCTTACCGCCGAATGGCGGAACCGTTCCCCTTTTTACTCAGTTAGGTTTGGCCGGCGTTCTGGAAGTATTTGGCGGCGGTTTGATACTCATCGGGCTCTTAACAAGACCGGTAGCATTCATACTTTCCGGCGAAATGGCTGTTGCATATTTCCAGGGACACTATCCGGTCAGCTTCTGGCCGGCGATCAACATGGGGATTCCCGCATTTATTTATTGTTTCCTTTGGCTGTACTTTTCGGCTGCAGGCGCGGGGCCGTGGAGCATTGATGCAATAATGTCGAAACGAAGATCAGGTTCGGCTGAATAAGATAATTTTATAAATAAGATATTATAAATAAGGACAAAGTAATGAACAGCGAATCTGAAATACATAAGATAATTAATGATTCAATAGAAGCAATCCGAGCTAAGAATATTGAAAAGCTTATGCCCGGTTATGCGCCTGATGTTGTGCAATTTGACGTTGTAGACCCTCTGCAGTATAAAGGCTCCGATGGGATCAAAAAGAGAATGAATGATTGGTTCTCTTCTTTTAAGAGCCCGATCGGTTATGATGTCCGCGAGCTCGAAATAACAGCATCCGAAAACATAGCTTTCTGTCATAGCCTTAACGGAGTGAACGCAATAAAAACTGACGGAGGGAAGCTGGAAATGTGGTGGCGCACAACTATGTGCTTTCGCAAAATTGGAAGCAAATGGCTTATTACACATGTTCATTCATCTGTTCCGTTCGATCCAGTCACCGGAAAAGCTTCAACAGAACTTAAGCCCGATAATATTTAAAGCGCCATAGCTTCTTTGTTGTACCTGTTCCTGTATTCGATTGGCGAGAGCCCTGTAAATCTTCTGAAAATATTTCTGAACGCCTTGGTATCCGAATAACCAACTTCATCCATCACCTCGGCGATATTCTTTCTGCTGGTTTCAAGATCTTTTTTGGCGGCTTCAATTTTTACTCTTTGAATATATTCCGAGACCGTGTTGCCTGTAGCTTTCTTGAACCTTCGCTCAAGGCTTCTTCTGCCCACGGCTACCAGCGCTGAGAGCTGGTCGATAGTAATTTTACCCTGGAAATTATCTTCAATAATTTCCTGCGCTCTTTTAACAGATTCATCCTTGTGATTTGTTTGTCCTTTAAATATCATGAACAATGATTGCTGGTTCCGGTCCAGCTCTATCTCGTAAATTTTTGAGCACATTATTGCCATCTCGCGGCCCGCATATTTTTCTATCAGGTAGATAAGCAGGTTCCACATTGAGTTAGCGCCGCCGCTTGAATATATTCCGTGCTCGTCGGTGATAATTTTTTCTGAAACTAAATTCACATCAGGGAACATTTTTCTGAAATCATTTACGCCAAGCCAGTGCGTTGAGCAGCTTTTTCCTTTCAATAATCCTGTTGCTGCAAGTATGAACGAACCGACGCAAAGACTTGCAAGCTCAGCGCCATTCTTATATTGTTTGATCATCCATGAAATAAAATCTTTATTCATTTCTATTACTTTGTTCATGTCGCCGTTTACAGCGGGAACTATTATAAGATCGGTCTTTTCAACTTCATCTATTGTTAAGTTTGGCTCGACTGTAAACAGCCCGTCATAAACCATAGGCTCTTTGGTAAGACCAACAAGTTTTATATCAAACATCTTTGGCTTGCCCATATTCACCAGCAATTCATTTGCTCTGCTGAATGCAACAAACGAGCCTTCAATGCAACTTAACGCAACAGCGCCATTTGGTACAATAATAAATATGTGTTTCATGAAATTATTATTTAATTAGAACTTAATAAATCCGACTCGGTTTATTTGAATCTTGCTCCATTTAAAGACGATTTATTATATAAATCTCATAACAAAATTAAGTCAATATTTTGTCGTAATCAACCCCTGAGATTGCCGTATTAACACCCTTTAAGTATCAAATTACGACATTATCTTTGTAGTAACAAAACCAAATTAACCAAAAGGAGTAAAAAATCATGCAATCTATCATTCAAAACGCTCAAATTTCACAAATCCCTGAAATTCATGCCTCAAAAGGCAAATTATGGACCGGCCGTATAATGAGCGGAATTATTGTATTATTTATGCTATTCGACTGCATCACACATTTCATAAGAACCGAACAAGTCAGACAGGCTTTCGCTCAGCTTGGAATTCCCATTGAGCTTTCAGTCGTAATCGCCGCTATCCAGTTAGTATGTCTTATCCTCTATGTAATTCCAAAAACGTCGGTTCTTGGGGCTGTACTTTTTACCGGGTATCTTGGCGGAGCGGTATGGTCGCTGTTACTTATCGGCCAACCGGTATTCAGCCATGTGCTGTTCCCGGTTTATTTCGGAATTATTTTGTGGGGCGGGATATTTCTGCGCAATGAATCGCTGCGCAGAATATTTCCTTTCAGAAAAGAAGAATCAGTTTTATAATTAACATTCAATTAATAATTTAAAATTAATTTATCATGACACAGATCGTAGGTTACATCGGGTTCGGCGGCAAGTGCCGCGAAGCTATGACATTCTATAAAGAATGTTTCGGAGGAGATTTAAATCTGCAGACAATCGGTGATTCGCCTATAGCGGAACATATGCCTCCTGACAGGAAAAATGAAATACTGCACGGCACATTAAAAAACGGCAGCGTTGTTCTTCTGGGTTCTGATATGGCCGCACCCTCCGAACTGAAAAACGGAAACAATATCCAGATGTGCGTAAACTGCAGCAGCGATGAGGAGATAAATAACTTCTTCAATAAGCTTGCCTCAGGCGGTAAGGTGAACGACCCGGTGGGCGTTAAATTCTGGGGCGGAACTTTCGGCGCGCTTACCGACAAGTACGGCATCAACTGGATGCTTAGCTATGACAAAAATTCAGGATATTAGTTATATTGCGGGCTCTGTATTTCATTTAAAGAGCTCACTTTAAATTCAAATACAATTAAGAAAATTATTAATCAAAGAAAGGAAATATAGTAATGCAAAAGATAACCCCGTTCCTCTGGTTTGATAAAAATGCCGAAGAGGCGTTGAACTTTTATACATCGATATTTAAAAATTCAAAGATCGGCCCCATTTCAAGATATAATGAAGAAATGGCCAAAGCGGCAGGAATGAAAGCCGGCGATGTTTTGGTAGCGGCGTTTGAACTTGAAGGACAGCCATTCACGGCTTTAAACGGAGGCCCAATGTTTAAATTTACCGAAGCGGTTTCATTCTCAGTTGAGTGCAAAGACCAGGAAGAGGTTGACTACTTCTGGGAGAAGCTCACATCCGGCGGCGGGCAGGAATCAATGTGCGGCTGGCTTAAAGATAAATTTGGCTTATCATGGCAGATCGTCCCTAAAGAAATGGGAGAACTCATCGGGGGTAAGGACGCCGTTAAGGCAGGCAGGGCTATGCATGCAATGCTTCAGATGAAAAAGCTGGATATTCAGAAACTAAGAGATGCTTATAACGGTAAATAAATAATTAAAAATTCTTATTGAGGAATTAATAAATGAAAAAACTAAAATTGCAGGTTCAAATCTCGGTTGATGGTTTTGTTGGCAGGCCTAACGGCGATCTGGACTTTATGACGTGGAGCTGGGACGACAAGATAAAAGATTATGTAAATGAACTGACTGATTCGTGCGATACAATTCTCCTTGGAAGAAAGATGACCGATGGATTTGTATCGCACTGGACAAAAGCAGTAACTGACCCTGCCGACCAGACTTATCCGTTTGCAAAAAAGATGGTTGATTATCCAAAAGTGGTTTTCTCAAAAACATTGGATAGATCAGACTGGGCCAATACAACTTTAGCCAACGGAGACATCACTCAGGAAGTAAAAAAGATTAAAGCCAAAGGCGGCAAAGACATTATAGTCTATGGCGGCGCAGGATTTGTTTCTTCTTTGATCGAAGCCGGGCTGATTGATGAATACCATCTTTTCATGAACCCTGCGGCAATAGGAGACGGCTTAACGATTTTCAATAAAGTTAACGGCAAATTAGATCTGAAACTTGTAAGCGTTACGCCCTTTGATTGCGGCATCACTGAGATGATTTATACCCCGAAAGAAAATTAAATAATTTTATTAACATAAAAATAAATTTATCATGGAAATAAAAACAGTAAGCAGCAGAACCTATCCCCTGATTATTTTGTATGATATGCATACAGATTACTTCCTGAAAGCTATTGAAGGGATTTCAGACAAAGACGCTCACAACAGATTGAACACTAAAGCAAACCATATCGAGTGGCTTACCGGCAGTCTTGTCCAGGAAAGATTTGAGTTAGCGGGCGGGTTCGGCTCTGATAAGAAACAGGGGGCTCATGAATTATTCAAAGGCCACAAAGGTATCCAGGATAACGTTACTTATCCGTCTTTAGCTGAATTCAAAAAAGACTGGGAGGTAATCAGTCCTATACTTAGAAATGAACTTATTAACGCGGCTGATTCCAAACTTGATAGTACATTTGAAATGCCTGAAATGAAAATAACATATTTTGAAATGATAACATTTTTTACTTACCGTGAAGCAACCTGTATCGGTCAAATAATTTTGTGGCGAAGATTGCTGGGTTACCCGGGAATAAAATACGGTTAAGGGGTTTTTATGAGTTTGACTAATTAACCAATAATTTAAAATTTAATTTATAAAAAATGCCAAAGGTAAATTCATATCTCATTTTCAACGGAACGGCCGAAGAAGCGTTCAATTTTTACAAATCGGTTTTCGGCGGCGAATTTTCCAGCGTTCAGCGCTATAAAGACATGAATGGCGCGCCATGGATGGATAAAATAACCGCAGAAGAAAAGGAAAAGATCATTCACATGTCTCTTCCAATGAACAAAGGCGATGTTCTTATGGGATCTGATTCAATAAAAACGCTGAACCCTGACGAGACTAAAGGGAATAATTACTATGTTTGTCTTGAGCCGGATTCCAAAGGTGAAGCCGATACATTGTTTAATAAACTTTCAGCTGGCGGCAAAGTTACAATGCCCATAGGCGATGCGCCATGGAATGCATACTTCGGCATGTTTACAGATAAATACGGCGCCATCTGGATGATCAGTTACGATTACAACAAACATAAATAATAAGTGATTATGCCGGGAAAAAAACAACAAAGCAAAGAATACCTGGATAAATTAGCGCTGTACGAAAAACTTGTTGCTACCAATCCGAAGATAGAGCGCAAAGGCGATACAATGCCGTATACATCTCATAACGGCAACATGTTTACATTATTCGATAAATCCGCCATGCTTGCAATAAGGCTGCCGGAAGAAGAAAGGGAAAACTTCATTAAAAAGTATAAAGCCAAACTGCATGAAACATATGGAACTGTAATGAAAGAATATGTGGCAGTGCCGGATAATCTTCTGGGTAAAACAAAAGAACTAAAGAAATATTTTGATATCAGCTGGGAATATGTTCAAAGCCTCAAACCCAAAGCGACGGCGAAGAAAAAGAAATAAATTTTTTTCAATTTTTTAATTACAGCCGCGCTGCTTTCAGGGGTAACGCGGTTTTTTATTTGTTTATATATGGTTAAAGTTTCGCTCAATGTTTATATTTGATACTTATAATAGAGTTATTTAGTATGAATATTCAAATAAACGATTCGGTCTTCGATAGTTTTCCGGCATTGGAAACGGATAGATTAGTTTTGAGAAACTTCACAAATGAAGACGCAAACGATTTTTTTCTGGTACGTTCCGATCAGGCTGTAATGAAGTATCTGGATATTGAGGTTCATAAAACAGTATCCGATTCGCTTAATATGATTGAAAGGATCAATGCTTCCTTTGATGATAAGACAGGCTTGAACTGGATTATCATAGAAAAGTCTTCCGGCGCTTTTACGGGCTATTGCTGCTTTCACAGATTAATGAGAGAAAATGCGCGCGCTGAAATAGGTTATGCGCTGCGGCCTGAATATTGGGGAAAAGGAATAGCGAAGGAAGCTATAAGCGCTCTGATAAGTTTTGCATTCAATAAATTATCCGTTCATGGAATTGAAGCAAATGTAAATCCGGCGAACATATCATCAAAAAAATTACTGGAGAAGCTTGGTTTTAAAAAAGAAGCGTACTTCAGGGAAAACCATCTTTCAAACGGGAAATTTACAGACAGCGAGATTTATTGTTTGATCGAATCAGACTTGAACGGATGATGATCATTGCCGCTCCTTAAATCATACTCACCGCCGTTTATCATGGTTAATATTTTATTTGGTGAATATATTTGTATCACAGGAGAACTCATGATAAATAAGAAAGTGTTGAAACAGCAATATAAAGAATCCCTGCCTTCAATGGGAATATATTGTATAAAGAACATTACGACAGGAAAAGTTTTTATCGGAAAAAGCTCGGACCTTCGCGGAAAGCTTAACAGCATTAAATTCCAGCTTAACCATGGCTCGTTTATAAACGGCGAGCTTCAGAAAGATTATAACAACTCAGGAGAAAACGATTTTTCGTTTGAAGTAATTGATACGCTTGAAACCAAAGAAGACCCGGCTTATGATTATTCAAGAGACTTAAGAATACTGGAACAAATGTGGTTTGAAAAGCTTCAGCCGTATGATGACGCGGGGTATCACAAAAGAAAATAGATGAGTGCTCTGTCAAAAAAGGTGTGGGGCGGCTCTGCAATTCTTATATTGACCTGGGGACTGATTATATTTTTACCTGCATGGACCCTGAATTACTGGCAGGGCTGGATTTATTTCCTGATATTCTCACTGATCTCGCTTATCGGGACATGGTATTTCATGAAGAAGGACCCCAAACTTATTGAGAGGCGGCTTCACCCCGGTCCGGCCGCGGAAAAAGAAAAGAGCCAGAAAATTATTCAGTCTGTTATAATGGCGCTTTCGTTCCTGTTAATTATTGGCCCCGGGCTTGATCGCCATTTCGGGTGGTCAAAAGTCCCCGCCGTAATTGTGATCGTATCTAATATCATTTTTGCATCGGGCTACCTGATCATATTCCGCGTCTTCAGGGAAAACAGCTTCGCATCCAGTATCATCGAGGTAGATAAAGAGCAGAAAGTTATTTCGACCGGTCCGTATGCGATTGTAAGGCACCCGATGTACTCAGGAGCCATTCTTTGGTTTTTATTTTCGCCGCTTGCAATGGGTTCATATTACATAATACCGGTCGCAGTGATGATATGCGCTATGCTTGCCGTCAGAATAATATATGAGGAAAAATATCTATTGCAAAATCTATCGGGATATAAAGAATATTGCGGCAGGGTTCGTTATCGATTGATACCGTTTATATGGTGAACATGACCGAACTTTGGGATATACTTGATGAATTCGGAAATCCAACAGGCAGGCTTGTTGAACGGGGCAAATCAATGCAGCATGATGAGTATCACTTGGTTGTTCATGTATGGATTTTAAACCCGCAAAATAAATTCCTGATAGCTAAACGCGCCCTGGCTAAGCCCTTTGGCGGAATGTGGGAAACGACAGGCGGCTCTGCAATAGCGGGCGAGACCAGTCTGCAGGCAGCGCTGCGGGAAACAAAAGAAGAGCTTGGCATAGATTTGGACGCGCAGAATTGCAGGTTATTTACTCGCGTAAAAAGACAAACCGATTTTCCTGATTTTGCAGATGCATGGCTTTGTAAATATGATGGTGGATTTTCCACATTGCATCCGGATCCTTCCGAAGTAAACGAAGTAAGGCATGCCGGAAAAGATGAAATAAAGAGTATGATTAAGCAGGGGACATTCATGAATGTGTTCCCATACCTTGGTAAGCTTTTTGAATCTATTTGAACAGAACTATTTCCAATTGTTAATATTAATTTGATTATGGATTACGGAATATTTACTGATATATCCAACCCGCCCGCCGAGCCTGACTTAAAGAAAGCGCTCGGTAAAACTTTTACCTGGTGGAATAAGATCAGGGATTACGTTATCGAAAATCACAGTGAAGCCAGCGAGGAGTGGAACTACTCAAAGTCTTTTGGCTGGAGCGTCCGGGTACGGGATAAGAAGCGCGTAATAGTTTACATGCTGCCGCTTGATGGATTCTTTAAGGCATCCTTTGTTTTCGGAGAAAAGGCGGCAGGCGAAGCGATCTTAAGTAATATTTCAAAAGACATTAAGGACCTGATAAGCTCTGCAAAAGTTTACGCCGAAGGAAGAGGATTCAGGATAGAAGTTAAAGACAGAAAGATCGTTAAGGATATAAAAAAATTAATCGACATAAAACTTTTACATTAGATAATCATGAAAGCTGAAATATTATTATATGTTTGCTCAGCGCTGGTGTTCGGCTGGGGGTTAGCTCATTTATTTCCAACAGGAAAAGTTGTTCAGGGATTCGGCGAGATATCAATTGACAATAAGAGAATTATTGAAATGGAATGGATTACTGAAGGAGTCGCTTTAATTTTCATCGGAACTCTGGTTGCAGCTGTTACATTCATTGATCATGGCTCAAAGGCTTCCTTTGCGGTATACTGGATGTCATTTGCCGTTCTCAATATACTCTCCCTGGTATCGCTGTTCACGGGATTTAAAAATTCGTTTATCGCTTTCAAGCTGTGCCCGTTTATCTTCACGGGCTCATCGCTGTTGATTTTAATCGGTTCCCTTATATAATCTGGATAAATATTTAAGCAATCGGTATCTTTGAAATCGGAGCGAGCATATCCGAATAAATCATTAAGTAAATATGAGAATACACTTACATAGCGCTACATTGGGATTCCTGCTTTTAGGAATACTTATTTCCTTTCCGCTTAACATCAGCGCAGCGCCGCAGAAATATCTGAAGAACTGTTTTGATAACCAGGTAATGCCGCTCGGCGGCAGGTATTTGTGTTTAACCTTTAATGAAAGCGCAAACGTTCTTGGCCATGATTTTGAACCATGGAAACAAACAAATTATTTATACACCGGTAAAGTCTGGTGCGACGCAAATGATTTTCTTAAAAGCGATACTCTGAATGGAAAGAGTAAAGCTTATTACTCCAAAACACAGTTTGATAAATCAACACTACTATTTCAGGATTATGGCGATGACAGCCTCTACCCAGCCACCTTAAATATGTATACGGATTATATACTACAGACCGCACGCTATACGCCAATCCTGCTGATAAATTATTTTTACAGAATATTCCCGGCTCCCGAGGCGCAAAGCGATACATCAATAGCTGTTTATAAATTGACCCTACATAAAACCGTTGTGAAGTTGTTCATCCGCAAGCAAAACAGTCTGCTGGAAAAAGCTGTAATGATGTATAACGACGACATGCTTGGCGATATTGAGAACACATATTCATACAGAGGTTATTCTGAGATCAAAAGATTATTTTATCCCGCTGTTGTAGCAATAGACAAAATTGGAAATAAAGTGCATGACGAGATAAGGATATCGTCGGGTTTAGTAATCGCAAACCCTCCCGCGCTTCTTAATAAACCACCCGGTTATTCTTTGAAAGATGATCCCGAAACGACGCCTGAGATCTCAACAGAAAAGTACAACGATAATATTTATTTTGTAAATTTAAAACATACAGAATCCAAATCAGCCATTGTGGTGTTTAAAGATTTTCTTATGGTCATTGAGGCTCCGCTGGGCAGCGCTAATGGCGAGCTCATAATAAACGAAGCACGTAAGATTGCGCCTGACAAACCAATCAGGTATTTTGCTTTCGGGCATCATCACTCATGGTATCTGGGCGGAGTGCGTCCGTTCATTCATATAGGCGCAACCATACTTTCTGTAAAAGATGATCTGCCATACGTTGAGTACATTGCCTCTGCCGAGCATACATTGCTGCCGGACAGCCTTCAATTGCAGCCGGTACCTTTAAAGACTGAAGAGATAGGGATGAATAAAACAATTACCGACGGAGATGATACGCTGGAGATTTATTTCATCGGCGAAAAATCAGCGCACACAAATGATTACCTGGTCTTTTATTTTCCTAAAGAAAAATTATTGCTTGAAGGAGATTTGATTTGGATACCACTAGCGGGGGAAATGAAAAAGGCAAACAAAAGACAAGCGGGATTGTATAACGCAATTAAGGATCTTGGCATTGAGGTAGATACAATTATTCAGCATTGGCCCATTGGGGATAATTACGGAGTTAAATCAGTGATACCATTCAGCGAGTTGGAAGAATCAGTAAACATAAAATAATATAAAATGGATAAAGAATTAATTATTAAAAATGTTATTTCAATCGATGCGCCTGCGGCAAGAGTATGGGATGTTCTTACAAATCCCGAACAGACCAAAAAATATATGTTCGGCTGCGAAACTGTCTCTGACTGGAAGAAAGGAAGCGCTTTATTATGGCGTGGTAATTATGAGGGCAACGAAATGGTTTTCGTTAAAGGCAGTATTGCGGAAATAGAACCCGGCAATATATTGAAGTACACTGTCATTGACCCTAATTCCGCAATGGAAGATATCCCTGAAAATTACCTATTGGTAACTTACAGCCTGTCGGAAGAAAACGGGAAGACAATTTTAACGGTCATTCAAAGCGGATTTGAAACAGCTGCAGATGGCGAGAAGAGATACAAAGATTCTTATAATAACGGTGAAGGCTGGAATCCTATTTTGGTCCGCATAAAAGAAATTGCGGAAACGGAATAATTCGACAACCGATTTGTATTCGGATATTTAATCTGGGGTTTTATTTTTATTAAGTTTCTTCTTAATCCTTTTCACCATCCCCGGGCCTTCATAAACAAATCCCGTATACACCTGTACAAGCGCCGCGCCCAGATCCAATTTCTCCTTCACGTCATCCGCGGTAAATACTCCGCCGCATGCTATAATAGCCAGATTATCGCCCGCCTTATCTTTAATATATTTTATCACATGGTTTGAAATTCCTTCAAGCGGCTTGCCGCTAAGCCCGCCCTGCTCATAGCTGCCTTCCGGCAAAGTCTCCCGCGATATAGTTGTGTTGGTTGCAATGATACCTGTGAGGTTGTTATCAATAGAGACTTGTATAATATCATCCAGCTCAGGCGCGGTTAAGTCGGGGGCTATCTTCAGAAAAATATCTTTTCGTTCGCACGGGTAAATTTCATCGAGCTCTTTATTTAATTTCTGCAGCTCAGCTAAAATCTCATTCAGGAATTTCTTCTGCTGAAGCTGCCTCAGTCCTTCAGTGTTCGGCGAGCTTACATTAATCGTAAAGTAATCGGCGTATTCATATAGTTTTTGAAACGAAAATTTATAATCCTGGTAAGCATCATCAAGCTCGGTGCGTTTATTCTTTCCTATATTAACTCCAACAATAAACTCAGGCGAAACTTTTTCTTTAAGCCGTTTCAGATTTTCCTCAAACTCGTCTGCCCCGCAATTGTTAAATCCCAGTCTGTTAATAACAGCGCGGTACTCGGGCAGGCGGAACATTCTCGGTTTGTTATTGCCTTCCTGGGGCAGCGGAGTTACAGTGCCTGCCTCCGCAAATCCAAAACCCAGCGATTCCCAGCTCTTAAGCGCGGTGCAGTTTTTATCCATGCCGGCGGCAAGTCCAATCGGATTTTTGAAAGTAAGTTTCCCTACTTTGACTTTCAGCTTATCAGTATCAGAGGTGTAATATACTGGTTTTAGAAGAGAGCTAAACAAAGGATTGGAAAGCGAGCTCATTACCAGATTATGAATTTTCTCCGGATCTATTTTGAAAAGAATGGGACGAACAAGACTTTTATAAAACATGTGATTAGTACAAAAATAACTTAATTTAAGCGTAAAAGGAAGGAATACCCGTAAATCATTTAATTGAATGACAGCGTCAAAAAGAATTCTTAATTATTTGTATTGAACCAGCCTTTAATTTAGAATATTTTAAAGAATGATAAATATTTATCTGGATAACGCCGCCACTACGCCTCTTGACCAAAGAGTACTTGAAGCAATGAAACCATATTTGAATGAGTATTATGGCAACGCTTCATCAGTTCATCAATTCGGCAGAGACGCCAAAGTATTGCTGGAAGACGCACGGGATGTACTTGCTGAGTTTGTTGGCGCGCGTTCATCGGAGATATATTTCACATCAGGCGGAACAGAGGCAAACAACTTTGCTTTAAAGGGAATCGCATTCAATCAGCTGGGGAAGAAAAATTATATCATCTCTTCTAGGATAGAACACTCAGCTGTGATCGATACGCTTGAATATCTTAAAACAAGATTCGGTTTCGAAGTCGCTTACCTTAGTAACAATAAATACGGCGAGATAGACCTGAACGAATTATCAGATTCGATAACGGAGAATACTTTCCTCGCTTGCATAATGCACTCGAACAATGAACTCGGGATTATCAACGACATTCCTTCCATCGCAAAAATTACAAACTCAAAAAAGGTTTTATTGCACAGCGATTCAGTCCAGAGTCTTGGTAAGATGAAATTTAATGTAACTGAAACTGGCGCGGACACATTTACATTTTCAGCGCACAAGATATACGGGCCGAAAGGAATCGGCGCGCTTTATATAAAGAAAGATACGCCTATTGATAAATTCATACATGGGGGCAAACAGGAGCGCGACCGCCGCGGAGGCACCGAAAATATTCCGGCGATAGCCGGATTCAAGAAAGCAATAGAGATTTTGAAATCCGAAATGGAATCTGATATAATTCATTATTCGAAGCTGAGAAATAAATTCATATCAGGCATAGTAAATGAATTCGGCGACAGAATAATTATCAACTCGTATGAAGAGATATCATTTCTCGAAAAGGACCTGAAGGAAAGCGCTGCGTCTAAACCCGGTCATGACGCTTCATTGCCAAATATCGTAAACATTTCTTTTAATACTTCAAAGTCTCATTTTGACGCAGAGTCGATTTTAATCAAGCTTGATTTAAAAGGCATCGCGGTCTCATCCGGCTCGGCATGCACATCCGGCTCGGTTCAGCCCTCGCATGTCCTTAAGGCTATTGGTTATGATGATGCTTCGGCTAAGTCATCGCTTAGAATTTCATTCGGTAGATTTAATACTGAAGGAGATGTTGACGTGTTGATCGAAGCTTTAAAAGAAGCTATGGATTAGTTAGTTGTTTTTACTTCCAGTTTATCTTCGGCGTGTTCATCTGTAATTTTCTTCCTGGAGAATATTTTCCTGATCTGGTTAATAATTCCTCTTACAATTCCCGTGCTAAGGTAAAATAATGAAAATGCAAACAGGCCCTCGCCTTTAGTAACCGCAATAAGAATTATTACAAGAAAAATTATTATAAACTTCACAGGATGTTTTTTGAGTTCGCGTCCTGAAATTTTCGGGGTTGTATCATACTTGAACTTACTTACCATCAGCGCAGGCAGCGCAAGGGCAAGTATATATGCGAAAGTTATGCTTGTGGGGTAATTAAAATTTTTATTATAGTAAAAAAGGAAGAATGAGGAAACGGCAAGCGCGGCAAGCGGCGCGGGCACTCCGCTGAAAAAATTCTTATCGAAACCAACAAGCTGCGTGTTGAATCTTGCTAAACGAAGCGCGGCAAAAATCATAACCAGAGCGGCAATCGCAATCCCGGCTCCGTCAAGCTGCCAGAAATAAGTTTTGTAAAGCAGGAACGAAGGCGCGGCTCCGAAAGATACTACATCGGCAAGCGAATCAAGCTCAACGCCGAATCTTGATGACGTGCCTGTGAAGCGCGCCACAACGCCGTCGAAGGCGTCGAACAGCCCCGCATAAATAATGAACAGCGCGGCCTGTTCTATATTACCTGTCGATGCGTTTACTATCGAGAGAAATCCACAGAACAGATTCAATACGGTAAACAGACTTGGTATGAATGACATGCGGTTATTCAATTATACCGTCACCTCCGCAATTACCGTTTCCCCGCCAGTTACTTTTTGATTCACCGATACTTTTATTTTTGAATTTTCGGGTACTATTACATCAACCCTCGAACCGAATTTTATCATTCCGAATTTCTCGCCGATTGTAACACTATCGCCGCTGCGAAGCTCACACACAATTCTGCGCGCAACAAAGCCGGCTACCTGTTTAAATAACACTTTAAATCCTGGATTTGATATGCCAATCAAAGTCCTTTCATTCACTTCGGTTGAATTAGGCTCATAAGCGGCAATATATTTGCCGTTTATATGTTGGTAATAATCAACCTTCCCCGAAACAGGAATCCTGTTTACGTGAACATTAAAAGGCGACAGAAAAATCCCTACAAGTTTTGCCTTCGATTTCAGAAACTCAGTTTCTTCAATCTCTTCGATAAGCATAACCTTCCCGTCGCCGGGAGAAATTACTTCATTATCCTTAAGCCCCTCGGGTAAATGGCGGATAGGGTCGCGGAAAAAATAAAGCGTAAATGAGATCAGCGCAACCGAAACAATTAGCAGCGCCAGCTTAACAATAGCTATAGGAACAAGTATCGCAATCACATCAATCAGCAATGTGACGGCAAGAGCTTTCATGACAACGCTGCGCCCGTATATAGTAAGCCTCAATTGTAAACTAACCTACTTGCCGACAATTCTTTGCCTTACTTCGGCGTAAGCTTCGTTAACGCCGCCGAGGTCAAAGCGGAAACGGTCCTTATCAAGCTTCATATTTGTTTTTGAATCCCACAGCCTGCATGTATCAGGCGTTATCTCATCGCCAAGCATTATCTTGCCCTTCGAGTCTTTGCCAAACTCGAGTTTAAAATCAACAAGCTTTAATCCCCTCTTCAGGAAAAATGGTTTCAGCTTTGAATTAATTTTCTCGGCCATTTCCTTCAGAGTCTTCATTTCTTTTTCGGTCGCGATCTTCATCGCAAGCGCATGAGAATTGTTTATGAGCGGGTCGCCGAGCGCATCGTCTTTATAATAAAATTCAACAATCGGGGTTTTCAGGACCTGTCCCTCTTTAAGAATCGTTTTCTTCAGCAGGCTGCCGGCGGCAATATTTCTGACGACAACTTCGATTGGAATTATTTTAAGTCTCTTTACAACCATTTCGTTGTCGGAAATCGTCTCAACTAAATGTGTCGGGATGCCAGCCTTTTCAAGAAACTTGAAAATATAATCAGTGAGCCTGCAGTTTATAACGCCTTTGTTCAGGATAGAACCTTTCTTAAGCGCGTTAAAGGCGGTTGCATCATCCTTAAATTCCTGAAGCAGAAGCTGCGGGTAACCTTTTAATGTATAAAGCTTCTTTGCTTTTCCTTCGTAAATCTGTTTAACTCTGATATATTTGTTCATATTATAAATTAGTTAATAATAATATCAAAATTACGCAATATGGCATCAAAATACAATCAAAATTGAAGATTTAATGCCTTTACTCTAACGTAATTAGTGTATTGATTGGATACACTCTTAGCGTTAAATTGAGCCTAATAAAAGTCGATATTTAATACATAAATGAAGAATTTTTACGTTTTCTTAACGCTTCTTATTATTTTTTATTCCTCAGCATTTGCCCAGAGGAGCCTGCACCCTGATTTTCCTGTGACGCGTGTTGATTTCTTTTTGACGCTGACCGACGGCACAGTTTTGGACTGCACCAAATTTATCCCGACCGGGACTCCCCCCGCCGGCGGATGGCCATGTGTTGTTGTTACACACGGGTTCGGGCTGGACAAATACTCAGAGCTTGACGATGCGCAAAGCCTTGCACAAGACGGTTTTTACAGCATGGTCTACAGCATGCGCGGCCAGGGAATTTCAACCGGGCAATCAAACCTGATAAGTACGCTCGAAATGAACGACCTCATACAAGTTGTTCAATATGTAAGAGCAGACGCCAATACGAACGATAACAGGATAGCAATTTACGGCGGCTCACAGGGCGGAATACTTCCGTTCATGGCAACCTGCAACGGGCTGAATGTAAGAACAATTATCAGCGACCTTGCGTCCCCGGAGTTTGCAACAAGCTGGATAGAGAACGGCTGCGTGAAAATGTCATTGTTATGGTCGCTCAGTTATACTTCAAACATCGTAAGATACAACAGCCAGGTGGGCCAATATAAAAACTGGATTTATTCAAAGAGCCAGGATAAATGGGATAGTCTTGCGCACTACATCCCGATTGGCAGAGATTTTCTCGACCAGGTTTCAAACTGCAACGTGCCAATACTTATAGAGAATCCGTGGCAGGATAAATTTTTTAATGTGCTCGGACAGATCAAAGCGGCGTACATACTCCCTTACAGCAACTACAGAATGTATTTCGGAGCAATGGACGGGCACGGCTCTGATTATAATCAAGGTGAACTTGATTATCAAAGCCAGTTGTTAAGCGACTGGTATGATTACTGGCTCTACAACATTCAGAACAACGTGATGAACGATAACAACAAATTCGTTTACGGCTCAAGCCAGTACCCGACCGGAAACAGGAATTTCTGGACATGGAGCCATGTATCATCGCAAACATGGCCGCCCGCGGGGATACAGCCTGTGAATCTTTACCTGTGGCCGGGAAATCAGTTATTGCCTGTTCCATATACGGGCTCAACAGCCTCGGTAAGTTTTGTAAATGATGTTATCGATACCAGCGTCACAATGGAGTATCTTGTTAACACAGAATTCCACGGACCGTTATTTGACGCTAAGTTCGCCAAACATCAGCTTGTATTTGATACGCCTGCGCTTCTTCAGGATTGTAAAATGGCAGGAAATATTACTGCAGAGCTTTTCTATTCATCAACTGCAAACGTATTCTGCCAGTATAATTTTCAGGTCTGGGACGTTGCAGCGAACGGAAACGCCAAGCTTGTTACAAGAGCAAATTTCACCGACAGGGATTACTCGGCAAACGACTTAAACGAAAATAATTTTAACGGAGTATCATACTCGCATATTTTTAAACAGGGCGACAAGATAAGAGTAGTTGCCACAAATCTAGATAACCAGCCTCTGTATGCCAACGGAACCGGCGGCGATACAGCCGATACTTTTTTAAGAACAAATCCGTTTGTACTCCCGGTTTTGAACCGCGGTACGAACAGCATTTATATAAACGGTTCGCACCAGTCTTATATTCAGCTTCCGCTTTCGAATTTTGTAATTGGAATCCGCAATATATCAACGGAAGTACCTGCAAGTTACAAGCTTGAACAAAATTATCCGAATCCGTTTAATCCATCAACTAAGATTAAATTCCAGATACCAAACAGGAACAGCATTACTCTTTTGAAGATCTACGATATTCTAGGCAGAGAAGTTACAACTTTGGTTAACGAAATTAACCTGCCTGCGGGAACATATGAAGCTGACTGGAACGCGTCTAATTATTCATCAGGCATTTATTTCTACCGCCTCATAACGGGTAATTACGTTGAGACGAAGAAAATGATCCTGGTTAAATAGTAAATATTAAATAGTAAATAACAAATGAATTCGAAATAAGAACTTCTAAATACTAAACAATTCAGAATATCGAATAAACAAAAGGAAAAGAAGAATCGAAAACAAATAATATCGGAAGTAGAATTGCTCTTTTATAAATCATTTTCTGCTGTTTTTTTAGATATTTAACGTCTTTTTCTGCCTTTTGCTTTCTGCCTTTTCACATTATATTTATATAGTTGTTGCAAATACTTTAGTTTAAAAGTATTTAAATTGTTGTAGCCGCCTTATGAAACATCTCTTCTTTTTAGTCATAGCTCTGCTATACATGTCAATCCCGCTTTCCGCGCAAAGATCAAATAATGACGTTCCTAATCCTGTCCGAAGCGTTTTCATGCAGGGAAATAATATTAATACCGTTTTCAGAACAGACGGTATTTTTAATTATGATAAGGTCACTTATACAAGCAGTATTGCCGGATTAATCTGGCCGGTTCAGTCCGCATCGCGTTTGTCTATTGATTACGCGACGGGATTGTGGATTGCCGCCAAAGTCGGGCCGCAGCACGAATTAAGAAATGCATGCGCTGAATATAATTCCATATTCTCTCCCGGAAATATTCCGGTTTTAGGACAGGTTCCTCCAACATCAGTCTGCAATGATACTACATGGAGAGGGTATTTAGTTAACCTCAAAGACCCATCGCTCGTATATGGCGGAGTGCGTACAAAAACTGCCGGCGGGCATACTTACACTATTCAATATGATTCCTGGGCCATATGGCCGGTAGATAGAGGAGCGCCCTACGTTGAAGTTAACGGCATACCGGGTTACCAGCCGGGATGGGACGCCGATAGACCGGGTATCGGGAACAGTACAGCGCGGCCCGATGAGTTATGTTTTATGGTTTACATGGATTATACAAACTGCACCAACAATATCCACGCTCACGAAATTGCGCTGCCGTGTACTACATTACCAATGGGACTGGAAATTCAACAATTGTCATTCATGTTTAATTGCTACCCACTGCAGGATATGTATTTCATAAAATGGAAGTTCATTAACAAAAGCAGTTTGGTATGGGATAGTACATATATTACTTTAGCAAATGACCCGGACTTAGGCGACGCTAGTGATGATGCGGGGGGTTGTGACACAACCAGAGATTTGGCGTTTATTCTTAACTCTGATAATTATGATAATGAATATGGCGCAAATCCACCTGCCCTGGGAACGAGATTTCTACAGGGTCCTTTAAGATATACCGGCAACCCCAATGATACCGCTATTTTACCTTACGCCAGTTTAATTGGTTACAAAATTGTTGGCATGACATCATTCGTGCGTATTTTCAATTTGAACAGCCAATGCTTTGGGGACCCGGATAATGCAGTAAGCGCATATAACTTTATGAGAGGCACAAACGGATGCGGCGCGCCATATTTTAACTGGTCAACACACCAGTATACAAAATTTATGTACTCAGGCGATGCATGTCACAGAACAGGATGGTTTGATAGCTTATCCAGCGAAGAACGATATTATCAAAGCACAGGACCAATAACAATGAATTCAGGCGATACACAAACAATTGTAATGAGTTTTGTTATAGGCAGCGGGTCAAATAATTTTCAAAATGTTTGCAATGTGCAAACGTTATCTGATTCCGCAAAAAAATATTATTATAATGATTTTAATGTTTGCTTTCCGATAGGTATTCAGAATATTTCATCTGAGGTTCCAAAATCGTTTGC
>CAZMRG010000057.1:0-2485 GCA_964568655.1 uncultured Ignavibacteriales bacterium
CAAAACTATCCCAATCCGTTTAATCCGCAAACGAAAATAAAGTTTGATATATCCAAACAATCATTTGCTAAGCTTGTTATTTACGATATCATTGGAAGGGAAGTTGCAACGCTTGTTAATGAAGAACTAAAACCCGGGACATATTCTTTCGATTGGGACGGCAGTAATTATGCCAGCGGGATTTATTTTTATCAGTTAGTGGCAGGTGATTATGTTCAGACTAAGAAAATGGTTTTATTGAAATAAAATTCAAAACCAACAAAAATGAAAAAAATAATTTTTATTCTAATGATATCTTTCTTATATGCTGATTCTTTTGCTCAATGGGTTATTTTAAGTCCGCTGGCTCCGGTAGGTAACACAATGAATTGTGTTGTATTAATTAATAACAGTGTTGGCTTTGCGGTTGGTGATAACGGAACTATAACAAAAACAACTGATTGCGGGCTTACATGGCATGAGCAGATGAGCAATACAACAGAGTGGCTAACTTCTTGTCAATTTCTGAATGAAAATACCGGGTTCGCAGTTGGCTATGGTGTAATCTTAAAAACTACAAATGGCGGAACTGACTGGACAGGTCAAACATTTAGTACTCTGATTTGGTCCGTATATTTTCTGAATCCCGATACCGGCTTTGTTGCGTGCGATAATGGCAGTCTCATCAAAACTACAAACTGTGGTATTAACTGGGTAATTCAAAATATTAACGCTAGCTATAGCTTTACCGGCGTATATTTCTTCAATTCAAACACCGGCTATATTACCGGAGATATAGGAACCGGAGATTATTTGAAAACGATAAATGGAGGGAGTAACTGGGAGATACAATATTCGGGAATTCCTTATTTGAATTATTCAATTTATTTTTCAGACTTAAATACCGGTTATTTATGCAACAATGCTGAAGTAGGAAAAACAACGAATGGCGGTTTGAATTGGGCCTGGAAAAATATGCCGAACGGCTGCGGAATAACAAGCATGTATTTTACTAATGACCAGACCGGCTATGCTGTCGGCATGGATAATAATGTACATGGTACCGTTTGTAAAACCTCGGATGGAGGTGATAATTGGTTTCAGCAATCGACAAATGTTGCGGGCGTTTTGAATTCAGTTTGTTTTCTGGATGCAAATACGGGAATTACAGTTGGAAGCAGCGGAGCTATTGTTAAGACTATTAACGGCGGGGCTAACTGGTCAAATTTGAATATTTACTTAACATCAGAAAATCTTGCACAAGTTTATTCCAGTAATGCAAATACAACTTATATACTTACTCAAAGCACATTAATAAAGACATCAAACGCCGGTCTGAATTGGGTTTTTCTTCCCACGGGGTTTCCCAATAATTTGTATTCAATGTTTTTCAACGATATTAATACGGGTTTTGTAGTTGGAAGCAGCGGCGCGATATTGAAAACTACAAATGGAGCTTTAAACTGGACGTCTATGTCCAGCGGAACAGATACTACTTTGAGATATATATTTTTTGCAAATGGAAATACAGGGATAGCTACAAGCGGGTATGGCACAAATTTAAAAACCACTACTTCAGGGGAAAGCTGGTTTTCTATTAGCCCAACTCTAAGGCTGAAACAAACTTACTTCGTTAATCCAAACATAGGATTTGGAATCGTCAATCCGAATTATCCAGGTTACGAAAATATTTACGGGACAACAAATGGAGGCGCTGATTGGACCATGCAATTTGCAAGTTCGATTTATTATAATAATCCGGGTTCTATTTATTTTTATGATTTGAATACAGGTTTCGTTGTTGGCGGTAATTCAATCTTAAGAACAACAAATGGGGGAATTAATTGGTTAAACTTAGTAAATCCCCTCACTCAAAACGTAAATTCAGCTTTCTTTAATAATTCAAATACAGGTTATATTGTTGGAGGTAGCGGACAAATAATAAAAACCACCAATGGCGGCAATAATTGGTACACTCAGACAAGTAATGTAAGTTATACTTTAACTTCTGTTTATTTTTCGGACGATAATTCCGGCTTTGCCGTGGGAAACAACGGTACAATTCTCAAGACAACAGATGGCGGCAACTTGGTCGGTATAAATAGCGTTAATGATTTAATACCGGCTAAGTTTAGTCTTCACCGGAACTATCCCAATCCATTCAACCCGCAAACAAAGATTAAATTTGATATATCAAAGCTATCATTCACTAATCTGATTATTTACGATATTCTTGGCCGTGAAGTTGCAACTTTGGTTAACGAAGAGTTGAAACCCGGAACATATTCTTTCGATTGGGATGGCAGCGGATTTGCTTCAGGCGTTTATTTCTATAAATTGATTGCCCAACAGGTCGGGTCGTCGACAGGGGATTATGTTAAGACGATGAGAATGGTTTTGTTAAAATAATTTATCTTTATTCTATCTTATTCGTGCAATTCGTGGTAAGTGATTCGTGCAATTCGTGGTAAGTGATTCGTGCAATTCGTGGTAAGTGATTCGTGCA
>CAZMRG010000057.1:2585-19003 GCA_964568655.1 uncultured Ignavibacteriales bacterium
GTAAATAATTCGTGCTATTCGTAGTAAATAATTCGCGCAAGTGATTCGTGTAATTCGTGTATTTTACTTCCAGGCCGGTTCGAAGACTCTTGATATTTTCAGCGACTTTCCGGTTGTGGTATCGATACTAACAATAACTCCGCTTATTTTCACATCGCCTTCGGCAATTTCCTGTTTCTGCGGCGTCTGGTAATAGAAGCGGTTTATTGAGCCTTCTTTCTTGCTCCCGATTACTCCGTCAAAAGCGCCTGTCATGCCTGCATCCGTTATGTATGCAGTGCCATTCGGTAAAATATGTTCATCTGCTGTTTGAACATGTGTATGAGTTCCTACAACAGCCGAAACTTTTCCGTCCATATACCATCCGAATGCAATTTTTTCAGCTGAGGCCTCTCCGTGGAAATCAACGAAAATTAAATTAGTTTCTCTTTTCATCCTTTCGGCAATCTTGTGCGCGGTTCTGAACGGGCAATTGAGCGTTGAAATATAAACCCGGCCCATAACATTTATCACGCCAAGCTTGAACAAACCTCCGTCAACGGTAACAGGATATACCATAAAGCCTTTGCCGTAAACGTCATCATGATGATTTGCCGGCCTTAACAAGCGTACTTCTTCGGCAATGTATTTAAGCGATTGTAATTTGCTGAAAGTGTGGTTGCCTCCCGTAAGGCAGTTTATGCCCGCATCAAAAGCGCGTTTGCCGTCTTTATCAAGTATGCCTTTGCCGCCGGAAATATTCTCGCCGTTGGCTATAACGAAATGAATCTTATTTGAGTGGACAATTTTCTTAAGATGTTCTTCGATATATTTCAGCCCGGGTTCGCCGATTATATCGCCTATGAATAGTATGTTAAGTGTTTGAGACAAAAATCAGTGAGTAGTTAATAGTTATTAGTTAATAGCTTTCTTTCTTAGCCGGGAATTTCTTCGCTTTAACGTCTTTTATATAATTCTTAAAAGCGTTCTTTGAAAGCTCGGCAACATCCGCATATCTTCTGACAAATCTCGGGCGGAACATTTCTGTCATTCCAAGCATGTCGTAAGTTACCAGTATTTGTCCGTCGCAATTTATCCCTGCGCCGATACCAATGGTCGGAATCTTCAAAGACTTAGTTACCTTAGCGGCCAGCGCAGCGGGAATTTTTTCAAGCACTATTGCAAAACACCCCGCATCCTGCAGTGTCTTCGCGTCTTTCTGGATCTGTTTCGCTTCTTTTGGATCGGTTCCGCGCGTTTGGTAAGTCCCGAAAATATTTATAGCCTGCGGAGTTAACCCCAGGTGTCCCATCACAGGAATTCCAACCCCCACAAGGTGTTTTACAACTTCTGCAATTCTTTCGCCGCCTTCAAGCTTAACAGCGTCTGCGCCTGTTTCTTTCATCACGTGGCCGCAATTCCGGACGGATTCTTTTAAGTCGACATGATAGCTCATAAACGGCAGGTCAACAACCATTAAAGCTGTACGAATTGCTTTCTTAACTATCTTAGCGTGATATACCATTTCGTCCATTGTGACGGTAAGCGTAGTATTATTTCCCTGCACAACGTTTCCCAATGAATCGCCTACCAGAACTATATCGATCCCACTCTCCTCAAGGTAACGCGCCATCAGGAAATCATAAGCAGTCAGGGCGGAAATTTTTTCCCCGTTCTGTTTCATCGTGATGAGGCGCTTCGTCGTAATTTTTTTTCGTTCCGGCATGATTTCTAATTCAAAATACTTTCGTGATCCAATGCGCGCTTTGCGATCAGGTCTGCGAGGCGGTTAATTGATGCGAACCTGATATTATAAGTGGTTTCAAACCCCTTAAAAATTGCATCGCCAGTTTCTTTATATGAAACATTGCGCTTAAGAATATCGTTAAGGCAAGTTGTTTTGTTTTCTATCTCAAAACTCATTTCGTTTTTCTGGTCTTCAGATGCTATAAGATAGTTAACTATGCTTTTATGATGGTCGCCTATCAAGACTGAACCATGCTGCAGAATAATATCTGTAGAATTTTGTTCGGTGAATTTTCTTTGCGCGCTGCCTACAAGCTTTTTGCCTAAATGATTTATTTCATTCTTAACCTGCGAGTTGAAGCACAAATTATACATTCCTGTTTTTATCAGTTCCCTGATATCGGGCGTATCTTTTGTGAAAGAAAGACGCTGAAGGCTTGCATTTTCGGGCGAGAGCATTTTCAAACCGTTAAGTATTGCAAGCGATATATCCCGGTATGTATCCCTAATAGGTTTATCGGTTTTCATCACTACGGAATAAGTCAGTTCCTCGGAATGTAGCACCGCTCTTCCGCCGGTGGGCCTTTCAACCAGATCGGTATTATTTTTCCTGCACGCTACTTCGTCTATTTTCAGAGAAGTTGAAGAACGGGACTGGTTATATCCCAGCGAAATCGCGTAAGGCTTCCATCTGTAAAATCTCAGGAAGCTGTCGCCTGATGCGCGGCATTTTTCAACAAGTCCAAGGTCATATTCCATGTTGAACTTTCCGGTTTGGAAACCTGAGTCAATGAAATGCCACTTTCCGCTGCCTAATGTGACTGTTTTTTTAGCGGCGTTATTTTCTGATGATTCCGCGTTCACTTGATTCGATAAATGTTATTATTTTTTTTACTTCTTCGGTCATCGGGATAGAATCTTTAACGGCCTTAATAGCATCGCTGATATTATGTTTCGAGCCGTAAATAAAATTATAAGTCTGCTTGATGTGTTTTATCTGTTCTTCATCAAATCCTCTGCGCTTTAGCCCAACAAGATTTAATCCTTTGTAGTTCAGCGGCATACCGCCGGCTAAAATATAAGGAGGTATATCCTGCGTTACGCGCGCGCTGAATGCGATGAAGCTGTGCTCGCCAACCCTTACAAACTGGTGAATGCCTACAAGTCCGCCAATGATCACCCAGTCATCAATCTTAACATGGCCGCCCATATTTACCGCGTTTGATATGATCACATTGTCGCCAATTACCGAATCATGCGGAACGTGCACGTATGACATCAAATAGCATGAACTGCCGATCACAGTTCTTCCGCTGTGTGAAGTTCCCCTGCTGATGGTTGCAAATTCTCTTATGACCGTATTCTCACCGATCTCAAGCGTAGTTTTCTCTCCGCCGAACTTAAGGTCCTGGGGCTCAGCGCCAAGCACAGCAGAATGAAATATCCTGCAGCCTGAGCTGATCCTTGTGCCATAGTTAATCCTTACGCCGCTGTCAATCTTTACGTTATCGTGAATTACCACGTCATCATCAATAACGGTAAAGGGCCCGATATCTATATTATCGCCCAGTTTCACATTGGGTGAAACCACAGCCCTATCGTTTATTCTATTCATTTATAGAAAAGTTTTTAGATGAGAGTTTTATCAATTATTATATTATCAATTTCCACAGAGCTTTTGGTTATCATCTCAGCAATAAGCCCGAGCGAGAAAAACTGCGCTCCCACAATAGTAAACAATATTGCAATGAAGAACAAAGGCCTTCCTTCAATTGGAATCGATTCGGCAAATTTCATAATAGTAAGGTATAACAAAACACCGAAGCCTGCAACAAAGCTTAAGAGTCCAATGCTTCCGAAGAAATGCAGCGGCCGCTTAATGTACTTGTTAGTGAATAGTACGGTTGACAGATCAAAGAACCCGTTGAAAAATCGTGAAATGCCGAATTTTGTTTTGCCGTATTTTCGTTCATGGTGAGTGACAGGAATTTCAGTAACCCTGAACCCCGAAAGAAACGCCAATGCCGGTATATACCTGTGCATTTCACCGTATACTTTTATGTTTTTCACCACATCTTTAACATATGCTTTCAGCCCGCAGTTATAATCGTGCAGCCTTAAGCCAACCATAATGCTGGTTACCAAATTGAAAATTTTTGATGTTTGATTTTTTATAAACGGGTCATGCCTTACTTTTTTCCAGCCCGAGACCAGGTCATATCCTTCGTTCAGCTTCTCTATCAATGCCGGAATTTCATCCGGGTCGTCCTGCAGATCGGAATCCATTGTTATTATGTAATCGCCTTTTGCAGCTTTGAATCCCTGCTGCAGCGCCGCCGACTTTCCGTAATTTCTTCTGAACTTAATACATTTAAAGCGGCTGTTTACTCTGTTAACTTCTTTAATCTTATTAAAAGAATTATCTGTGCTGCCGTCGTCAATAAAAATAACCTCATAATTGGCTCTCAGTCCTTCAAGGACTTTCTTTAATGCAATTGAGAGCTCAACTATCGATTCTTCCTCATTGTAGAGAGGAATGACTATTGAAATTATCTTGTTGGTTAAATTAAGTCCGGGAGTCTGGTTCTGCTTCTGATTGTATCTTTTGAAGTTCCTGTTTCTTCTGTAAAAATTCCTGTTTTGATTTTTCTTCTCCGGCACATTCGTTTGCGGCGTCTTTTGTACTACGGCGGGTATGCCGCTGCCTGAATCTTTCATATTTTGCTCGTTTCTGTCCTCGCTATTTGCCATAATTTTATATAAAACAAATAAAATTAACCAATAAAGCTTATAAAAAAAAGCCTATTAGAGGTTCTTTTTTATGGCAAAATGCATATAAACCGGCGCATTTCCCCCCTTCAGAAAGGGGTTCCGAAGGGGGAGCGCCTATCCGCATAAAGCGGATTTGCCTATGTGTAACAGAAAATATTATGTGAAAAAAAAATTATTCTTTTTTGAGCGTTAATCCTTTGGTCTTGGTTTCCTTTTTGCCTGCAGTTCTTCGAATTTAACCTTTTGATCGGGCGTTAAAACCTGTTCAATCTGATCGTTCAGTTCTTTCCTGTCAAAATTACCCTGTGTGTGGGTTGATATGTAATTTGAAATTATATCATGTACCTGCGTGTATTGATCGGCGGTAAAATCCAGATTCTTATTAAGTATTTGCGTCATTCTGTCAGCGCGGTCATCGGTTTTGGAATGCAGACTATCAGTTTGGGCAATCAGATTATTTGATGCGATCAGTGAAAGGAAAAGCGCCAGCGGAAGTAATAACAGAGTTTTGTGTTTCATGGACATGCCCCCTCGATTGGATTTTGAATTTAACAAAAATATGTATCAGAATGTAAATATGATTCAACCGATTGTAACAAAATGTAAGCGGGGGATTTAATTAAAATAAAAAGCGGGTTTTAGCCCGCCTTTTAGAGTTGAATTATTAATCCGTTAATTTCTTTTATTTTACAAGAATCATTTTGTTTGTTTGAGTGAAATTACCTGAAGTTAATTTATAATAGTATACGCCGCTGGAATTATTTGAACCGTCCCAGGCAGCCTTAAAAGATCCGGCGTTTTGCCGCTGGTTTACCAAAACGGCAACTTCTCTTCCCAGCAAATCAAAAACTGTTAATTTTACAAAACCGGCTTTTGGCAGGTCATAACCTATTACAGTATTTGGGTTAAACGGATTCGGATAATTTTGATGCAGGGAATATGTCTGCGGAATTGAGGTATTGTTATTTGCTACGCCAACCAGGTCAGGAACAGGCCTTTTCCATGCATCATACTGTGATGTTCCTGCGTAAATATAATTGTTGTTAATATACAATGTCTCAATGGAGGGATTTCCCGGCAGACCTTCATTTTTTTGAACCCATGTAACTCCGTCATCAGCCGATAAATAAACCCCGTCAGAACGCCCTTCAAAAAGGTACGTGCCGCTGGCCGCAATGGCGTAAACAGGCTGATTGTTAACCTGAGTCCATGTCAAGCCTCTGTCTGATGTTCTGTATAGCGCGCTTCCGCCTGCGAAAATATATTGGCCTTTTTGTAAAAGCAACTGCAACGGAACCGTTAAAGATGTTTGCGTCCATGTTGTTCCGTTATTTCCTGAAACAAAAACGCCGCTGGGATCGACGGCGGCATAAATAACAGTACCATCAACAAGGATCGAATTAACATCTCCGCTGGAAAGAGATGATGGAATCCAGGTCTGCCCGTTATCATTTGAAATGTAAACGCCGTAAAATGTACCTACAATAATATTACCGCCGCTTAATTTTACGTCGTTAGTTATCATATTATTTAAATTTGTCGTAGCCCAGCTTTGCCCGTTATTTGTTGAACGTAATAGCCCGTTATGAAATGACGCGGCATACAAATTAGCTCCGATTTGCATTATTGAGGATATATCATCTGAAGCCCATGAATTCTGATTCCAGGTGAGCCCGTTATCTACGCTCATTTCGATACCTTCTCCAAACGTTCCGGCATAAAAGGTTGAACCGATATTAGCAAAAGTTAAAATTGAAGCGTAGTGTATTGAAGCCTGAGTCCATGTTTGTGCATTATCCGAAGACATGTATAAACCGCCGTTCAGGGAGCCTGCAAAAATTTTGGAGCCGCTTATAGCCAGACATTTAACTGAAATACTGTAAAAAGGGGTTTGTGACCAGTTTAAACCGTTATTTGAGGAAACATAAATTCCTGTATATTGCGATCCTGCATAAATTGTCGGGCCGGATGGCACAAGAAAAAGAAAGCTTGAATTGGCGCCCGTATTTACCCAATTCCAAGTTTGGCCATTATCTGTAGAAACGGATAGGCCGGCATTTGAAGCTGCATATACCGTATTGTTACCCCTGAATAAAATTGAATTTATTGTCCCGGCTTGATAAGTTAAAACATTAACAAACCATGAAAGCCCGCTGTTGGATGATTCATAGAGTCCGGACCCGCTGGTCCCGGCGAGAATCATTGTGCCATTGATGGCAATTGAAATAACATTCTGTACAGGGAATGGTGTTTGAAACCAGCTAAGCCCGTTATCTTTTGAAACGTAAAGACCTATTGTTGTCCCCGCATAAATAGTATTCCCGTTTACTACTAATGTATTAACAGTTCCGCTGGTCAGGTTTGTTTGCGCCCAGCTTTGCCCGAAATCAGAAGAAACAAATATTCCGCTTCCGCCTGTTCCCGCAATAATATTATTGCCGTTTATTGCAAGCGACCAAACACGGGTTGTATTCAATGACGTTTGTGTCCATGTTTGCCCGTTATCGGGAGAATGAAATAATCCTACGTTATTAACTCCAATAAATATATCAGAACCTGAAATAGCAATTGACGGGACATTGGCGCCCGGGATGGGCATTTGCTCCCATTGCGCATTTGTGAAACCAGTAAACAATAGAAGGAAAACAAAAATGAAAAAAGTTGATTTCATAATTTTTCCCTGCCTTTATTGATGATAAATTTAGTTAAATGCTGTTATTTCAAAATATAAGCTATGGTGTAGGTTTTTGCAATCTAAATATTCCGAATATTTTGAATTTATCAATTTTTAAGTGATTAATATTTTAACTAATCCGGAACAGGCGCATATTGGATTGCTCCTTTTATTCGCATAATAAGATTAAAATGAACAACAACCTTCCTTTTAACCCATTTTTTATTCGTTGATAGTATATTAATATCTGGGTATATTGATAAGAAATTATGCGCATTTTTGGACTTTCTTAAGGAAATATTTAATTCGATTTATGATGTTAAGTCTCTGGTTATGTGGGCAGGTTATGTTGGGCTATTCGCCATTATTTTTGCGGAAACCGGCTTGCTCGTCGGATTTTTTTTACCCGGTGACTCGCTTTTAGTTACAGCCGGCTTGTTTGCCGCAACGGGGGAACTGAACATCCTGTATCTGAATTTGTTATTAATACCCGCAGCCGTTTTAGGCAACTCGGCAGGTTACTGGATTGGCTATAAGTCAGGGCCCCGGCTTTTTAAAAGAGAACAGTCATTACTCTTCCGAAAAGATTACCTGATCAGGACCAAGCTCTTTTACGAGAAACACGGCGCGTCGACTATGATCATTACAAGATTTATGCCGATACTAAGAACGTTTGCGCCTATCGTGGGCGGAATAGGACAAATGAATTATAAAAAGTTCACGTATTACAACCTGATCGGAGCGATTGGATGGATCATCAGTATGACCTTTATTGGATTTTTTCTCGGAAGAACCATCCCTAATATAGATAAGCATATTGAGAAAGTAATTGTTGTAGTAGTATTTTTATCGCTGCTGCCGGCAATTATAAAATATCTTAAACATAAATTTTCAAAGCGGCAGCCCGCCGAAGAAGTTTAAAATTAAAAATTATTATATATAATGGCAACATTCACATTAGACGGAAAAGAATTAGAATATAAACAGGGCCAGACTATCATTGAAGCTGCGCGCGATGCAGGAATTGAAATTCCGCATTTTTGCTGGCACCCCGCGCTTACTGTGGCTGGAAACTGCCGTATCTGCCTCGTAGAAGTAGAGAAATCTCCGAAAGGAATGATAGCCTGCTCAACGCAGGTTGCAGACGGCATGGTTGTGCTGACGAACAGCCCGAAAGCCATTCACATGCGTAACGCGGTTATGGAATTTCTTTTAATTAACCATCCGCTTGATTGCCCGATATGCGATGAAGCGGGCGAGTGCAAGCTTCAGGATTATGCTTATAAATTCAGCGTAGGTACATCGCGCTTTGATGAAGAAAAAAACCATAAAGATAAAAGAGTAGAGCTTGGACCCAATGTGATGTTTGACCAGGAAAGATGCATAAGCTGTTCGCGATGCATCAGGTTCTGCGAAGAGATCGTTAAAGAGCCCCAGCTTACTTTTGTAAACCGCGGAGAAAAAGTTACGATTGAAACTTTCCCCGGAAAGAAGCTTGATAATCCCTATTCAATGAATGTAATTGATATTTGTCCGGTAGGGGCGCTTACTTCGCGCGACTTCCGTTTCAAAGCGAGAGTTTGGGACATGTCGCATACCGATAGCATCTGCACTGGATGCGCCAGAGGCTGCAACATTAATATCTGGGTGAGAGATAACCAGATCCTCAGGCTTACGCCAAGAGAGAACATGGACGTGAACCAATACTGGATGTGCGACCATGGAAGGCTGGATACGTTTAAGTTTGTTAACGATACTAAAACCAGAGTGAACTCTCCAATGATGAGGCCTCTTGAAGCAGGAATATTAAATGACGGAGAAGATGCGCTGCAAAGCTGTGAATGGGATGACGCTATCGCACGGGCGATCTCGGAATTGAAGAATTACCACGCAGATGAAATTGCGTTTATAGCTTCGCCGTTTTCAACGCTTGAAGATAATTACGCGTTAAAGAGATTTGCTGAAGAAGCGATTGGCACAAAGAATATCGCTTATATACCGGCTGTAACAGAAGGCGGACAGGATGATCTATTGCTGAGAGCGGATAGGTCGCCAAACGCTATGGGTTTGAAGTATCTTGGCATTAATCCGGTTGATAACGTGTTTATAAATAAAATTAAAAATAAAAAATTCAAACTTGTTTACATTATCAACGATAGTATAGGCAGGCTTGAAGGCGGAAGCGAACTATCAAAGAATATTGAAGTTGGAATTCTACACATAAGTAATTTTAATGAACTCAGCAGAAAATCTACGCTGATCCTTCCAGCTTCATCTTATGCCGAAATTAACGGAACATTTGTGAATTTCCAGGGCAGGGCGCAGCGCGTGAGGCCGGCAGTCGCTACTCTGGAACAGGAAAGGCTTCCCGGCGAGTTTGCGGTAAGCCGTTTGGATAAATTCGGAGCGCCTAACGATAAATGGACAAAGGGTTCGAAGTTCAACGCGCGCCCGGTATGGAAAGCGCTTACTCAAATTGCCAAATCGCTGGGTAATGACTTCGGATACGACACAACCGAAGATGTATTTGACGACATAGCGGCTAAGGTTCCCGAGCTTTCAGGGCTTGATTACCAGACCGTCGGTTCCGGCGGCGTTATGACGGGCCAGCCTGTCGCTGTTTAAAAAATATTGTTTATTCTATTTTCTACTGTTATTTCAGAATGATTTTTTATAAAACCTGCCCGCCTTTGGCGGGTGGGTTTTTAAATTTAGCAACATAATTGAGCGCAATAAAAGAACATATTACCGCTAAAATAAATTCAGCGCTGGAGAAATTAAACTTTTCCGCTGTTAATTTCGCAATTGAACGTCCCAAAGATGAATCGCATGGCGATTTCTCTTCCAATGCCGCTATGCTGATTGCTAAACAGGAAAAGAAAAATCCGAGAGAGCTTGCAGGGAAGATAATTGAAAGTCTTGGCGTACCTGATAGCTTCATCTCGCGCGCAGATGTTGCCGGACCGGGTTTCATAAATTTCTTTGTTGATGATAATTATTATAAAACAGAATTAGGCAGAATTCTTGACCTGGGGAGCGACTATGGAAAGTTAAATGCTTTTATTGGTAAGTCCGCAAATATTGAATGGGTGAGCGCTAATCCAACAGGACCACTCCATGCTGGACACGGGCGCCATATTGCGCTTGGCAAAGCGGTCGCTAATTTGCTAGAATGGTCGGGCTACAAACTTACCCGCGAGTATTATTATAACAATGCGGGGAAACAAATGGATAATCTTGCCAGATCTGTTTATGCAAGGTACCGTGGACTCTTTGAACCTGAATATCCTTTTCCGGAAGACGGATACGTCGGCGAGTATATATTTAACATTGCAGAAATAGTTAAACAGGAATACGGCGATAAACTAATCAATTCGCCCGATGACCCTATTTTCAAAAAAGCGGGTGAGAACTGGTGCTTTAAATCGATTAAGAACACTCTTGCAAGGCTGGGTATAAAGCATGATGTGTTTTATAACGAATCTTCTCTGTACGAAAGCGGGAAGATAAATGAAGCGCTGGCTGAGTTTAAAAGCAAAAGCCTCTCGTACGAAAAAGACGGCGCGGTTTGGCTTAAGACTTCCGAATTATTAAAAGATAAGAAAGATGCGGAAGACAAAGTAATTGTTAAATCCTCAGGCGAACCAACATACCGCATGCCCGATATGGCTTATCATGCCGATAAAGTAAAAAGAGGATTTGATAAGATAGTTGATATTTTCGGCGCGGACCATGGAGATACATACAAAGAAGTGCTTGCGGGAGTTGAAGCGCTGGGCTACGATACTACTAAAATAAAAGTAATTATCCACCAGATGGTTACGTTTGTGCAGGATGGTAAGCCCGTTAAGATGAGCAAGCGCTCGGATAACGTTTACTATCTTGACGACCTGCTGGATGATGTCGGTGTTGATGTTGCACAGTTCTTTTTTGTAATGAGAAGCGCGAACACGCATCTTGAATTTGACGTTAAGCTGGCTAAAGAACAATCGGATAAAAATCCTGTATTCTATCTGCAATATGCATTTGCAAGAATATCAGGCATACTTAGAAATGCGAAAGAGATTCTGCCGGATTACGAAAAAGCAGGAGCTAACGGATTCAGTCTTTTAAATGAACCGGATGAAATAAATTTGCGCAGGGTTCTGGCGGCATTCCCGGATAACGTAGAAAACGCCGCCGCGACACTTGAACCGCACAAGATAATTACTTACTTAAATCAGGTCGCAGAAGCTTATCATAAGTTTTATCATAACAACAGAGTGATTGACGCTGATAATAAAGAGCTATCATATCAAAGATTAAAACTTTGCGAAGCCGCTAAAATTGTTCTTAAAAACGGATTTGATATTATAGGGATTTCAGCTCCGGAGAGAATGTGATGGGATTGCGGAATTCGGATTGTTGATTGCGGATTAAAAAACCCTGCGCTATTAAAGCCGCAGGGTTTTATGTTTATTTTAACCGGTTATTTATTTTAGTAAGATCATTTTTTTAGATTCCGCAAACCCGTCGGTCTCCATCCTGTAAAAATACACTCCGCTTGGGAAATTTGAAGCATCCCAGCTTATTTCATAAGAACCGGGTTTCAGTTGTCCATTAACCAATTTTGAAATTTCTCTGCCGGTTATATCATACACGGTAACTCTTACATTACCCAATTTTGCAATTTGTATTCTTAACTTCGTAGCAGGATTAAACGGGTTTGGATAATTTTGTTTTAGTTCAAAGTTTGCCGGCACATCCGCGCTTATCTCCTTTATTCCAATTATTTGGTTTAACGGGCGTGACCAAATGCCGTTTGTGGTGTCTACTCCTCTGATCAAGCCTGCAAAGATATTGTTATTATTTAAAACAAGAGAAGAAAATGATATATTAGCGCCATTATAAGCCATTCCTGTATTAATAGAAGACCAACTTGAACCGGCATCGATAGATAAATACAGGCCATCAGACTGGGTAGCTGCAAAAATATCGACTCCGTTAGCATTTGCTAATATTTTTACAATAGCGCTGGGAAATGTATGAAGAGTTGACCAGGTTGAGCCATTATTTGTTGATAAACAAATATTACCAGATACGCTTGCAAAAATATCTGTTCCGGATGATGCAATTGACGTTACTACTAATCCGGGCAGCCCATTATTCACTGCTGTCCAGCTTGCCCCGTTATTTGCCGAAAAATAAATACCGCTGCCATTAGCTCCAACGAAAACATTATTACCACTGGTGGCAATTACATCTTTCTGTGTCGATCCCGGTAAACCATTATTAACCGGGCTCCAATTGCCGCCATTATTAGTAGTCAAAAACACCCCGGCATTTCCGGCAGTGGCAAAAAGATTATTCCCGGCCGCCGCCATGTCTATTATTTGTATTCCATTTGGGAATCCATTATTGACAGCGTTCCAGCTGCTACCCATATTTGTCGACATGTATACCCCGTATCCATTATAATTATACCCCGCAAAAATGTTATTCCCGATACTTGCAAATGATTTAACTGGCTCCTGTGGCCCAGTTCCTGATGTTTGAAACATACCCGAATTGGCATAAATCCAGTTAGAGCCGTTATTAGAAGATAAATATGTGCCATTTATTGTACCTGCTAATATATTATTTCCAACTGATATCAATGAATATACATCCATACTACCGGAAAACCCATTAGTATTCCATGTTGAACCATTATCCGAAGTTGACCACAAACCATCGCCTGAAGGAGTTGAGTTCGGGTACAAGGTTCCCGCAAAAACTTTGTTAGTTTCTACAGCAAGATCTTGAACCATTAAACCTGATAAACCATACCTTCCCCAGTTTGTTCCGTTGTTAGTTGAAACAAAGATGCCTCCGGGTCCTACACCGCTTCCAAAACTATTTCCTGTTGAGCCGGCATAAATATTATTTCCGAGCGTAGCTATGCTTGTTACATTTTGTGAGTCTAATAACATAGTCCAGTAACCCCAGGTATTGCCGTTTCGTGCGCATCTAAAAACGCTTCCCCTTACGCCGCTGCCGCCGGGTGTCCCGGCATAGGTAAAATTTCCATCGGTTAATACGGTTGCTACTAACTGATTTCTTAGACTGTCATTATGGAGCGCCCAGTTCGCCCCGGAATTAGTAGACATATAAACCCCATACTGATCATAATGATCTGACGAAGCAAAAACAAAATTCCCGCTGCTTGTTATAGAAGTTAGGTGTATTCCTGAATCTTGAAGGCCCAAATAATCCCAACTACTGCCATTATTCGAAGATCTGTAGACACCCCCGGCGGCGCCCAGCGGGATCGCAACATAAATATAATTGCCGCTGGCTGATATTGACCCTGTACTGCTTAGTGTACCTGTGATGTTTGTCCAGCTGCCACCGTTATCAGTTGAAAGATATAATGAAGCGCTATTTGAGTAATAAATGTTACCGCCATTTATTGCGAGTTGCTGAATTGGGCCGCCTACATACGAAGTAACGCCATTGACATGATTCCAGGTAACGCCATTATCGGTGGACATATACAAACCGTTATTGATTGCCGCAGCGAAAATATTTTGGCCGCTGATCGCAATGCTTCTTATAGCGTTGCTGTTTGGGCCATTTGCCGGAATCCACTGAGAATTAATCTTATTTGTACATAATGTGACAAAAAGAATTGCCAATAAATATGTTATTTTTTTCATTGTTGTATCTCCTATTAATTTAAATTATTGAATTTCTGTTTCTGCATTCCGGGGGATTGCATTTCAATTTTATTCCCCCGGTTTTTATTCACTCAATATTACAAGGCAAAGATAGTTCTTAATTCAGGGGTCCTGCAAAGAAATTTATCTTAAAATGTATTTCCTGTAAAAAGTGGAAAATTCAACAAAATATCGAAAATAGAAAGATATTGAAGTTTTATAATTTAATTATAGATTTATTCAAGGTTAATTGTATCTTATATTTAACAAAATTTTACAACGAAAGTATGTATAACTCAAAAATTATCGGCCTGTTAAAGACCCTTTCTGAAACAGAATTTAAGAGATTTGAGGATTTTGTTATGTCCCCGTTTTTTAATAAATCTCAAAAAGGCGGGCAACTCTTTGATGCTATAAAAGATGATTACCCAGAATTCAACAGTGAAAGACTTTCTAAGGAAAGCATTTACAATAAACTGTACCCGGGGAAAGAATATAATGATGAAAGGATACGTAACCTCTCCTCCGATTTACTGAATTTGGGAAAAGAATTTCTGGCTCAAATGAAATTCTTAAGCGACCCATTTTACCCCGCTAAATTTTTACTCGACGGGCTTAAGGAAAAGAAGCTTGATGCCTTATATAATAAGCATTTAAAATTAACCAATGATTATCTTGAGAATGATCATCGTTTTGACGGAAATTATTTTCTTTATAAAATAAATTTAGAGATATCCAGAATAAAATTCTATCTGAGCAGAAATATACTTGAATCATACTTTAACTCTTATCTTGACTTCTCGGAACTTATGGCTGTTTATCTATTATTAGAATTAGTGGCGGCAAGCGAAGGAATCAATCGCTCTGAAATCATGTTAAATCTAAATCTCAAAAACAATTTGGCTGATATGTTAATAAACAGCGTTGATTTTGAGAAATCGATAGATCATCTCAGGGAAAAGGGCAGTAAATACGCGGACTTAGTGGAAATGTATTACTCCAAATATAACGCTCTTTTAAATGCTGATGAGGATAAATATTATTTTAAATACAAGGATTTGTTTTATTCAAATATAAATATGCTAAGCAGGAGTGAGAAATATAATTTATACACCGATGTTCTGGCCATCTGTATTTCCAAGGTCCGTGCAGGAAAAGAAAATTTCAGAAGAGAAACTTTTGAAGTTTATAAGAAAATGCTGGATGAAGGGACCTACGCCTATTCGGAAAACGATTTCATGAATGTTGAATTCTACCAAGGTATAGTAAACCGTTGTGTTGCTTTAAAAGAAATTGACTGGCTGGAAAAATTCACTAAACAATATTCCGGCAAATTAGATCCGGCTTATATTGAAAATTTGAGATTATATTCTGAAGCGCTTATCAACTTCATTAAAAAGGATTTTGAAAAAACGCTTGAATATTTATCTAGAATAAACTCAGCGGCATTTGGAATTAAACTGGATATTAAGAATTTTTCCCTAATGTCATATTATGAATTAGATGCGCATGAGCAGGCGCTCTCACTGATAGACACGTATGAACATTTTCTCTTAAAAAATAAAAATGTCTCAACTAATTACAAAGTTTTATATGGTAATTTTATTAAATATGCCGGGTTATTAATAAAAATCAAATTAAATTTGGAAAAATATAATTTAGTAAAGTTAAACAGGGAAATTATTGATTGTCTTGAAATAGCAAACAAACATTGGCTTTTGGAAAAAACCGAGGAATTGAATAGACAAATAGGACGCATTTAAAAAACCTGAAAGAATGAACTCAAAGAAAAAACTACTTCTTGCACAGATCAATTATTCTCTCTAGATCTTCCGCTGTAAAGTATTCTATTATAATTTGTCCTTTTGTTGGCGAGGTGGGATTTAATCTTACTTTTGTGCCGAAGTGTTCGCGGAATTTTTCTTCAAGGAAGTTTATTGCCGCTTTGTTCTGGTCGGTAATTTCGTATATTTTCTTGTGTTTTGGCTGTTTTTTGAGCTTTTTGGTTAATTCTTCTGATTTTCTTACTGAAAGATTCTCGCCCATTATTCTCTTCCATAGCAAGTGCTGGTCAATTTCACTTTCAGCAGTCAGGATTGCTCTTGCATGCCCTTCGGTAATTTCGCCTTTGCGAAGGCTCTCTTTTATTTCATCGGGCAGCTTCAGCATTCTCAGGTAATTTGTAACTGCGCTGCGCGACTTACCAACTTTTTCAGAAACCTGTTCCTGCGTTAAACGGCACTCTTCAATTAATCTCTGGTAACCTTCCGCAACTTCAATCGCGTTCAGGTCTTTACGCTGAATATTTTCTATCAGCGCTATTTCAAGCAGCTCTTCTTTTGAGCTTACATCCATTACATAAGCAGGTATCTTTTCCAGTCCCGCAAGCTTTGACGCTCTAAGTCTGCGCTCGCCTGTAATAAGCTCGTATGAGCCGTCATCAGTCTTGCGGACAGTAATTGCCTGTATTACGCCTTTCTGCTTTATCGATTCTGAAAGCTCTTTCATTTCAGCTTCATCAAAAAGCTGACGCGGCTGAAATGGATTTGTCTTTATGGTATCTACCGGTA
>CAZMRG010000058.1:0-18734 GCA_964568655.1 uncultured Ignavibacteriales bacterium
ATTTTTAAAAAAAATTAATATAGATATCCGGAAGGAATCAGGAAACAGGCGGATTAATCAGTACATCATCGGGAAATTCCTGTCGAACTCCATCATAATGTAATCGGAATTTTTCTGACCCTTTTCATTTGCCAGCCAGATTATGAGATTTTGCCAGCGCTGGTTTGAGCTGACAAGCTCTATAATATATCCGTTTACAGCCGGCTCCTGGTTTAACACATTGTGCCCGTTATTTTTCAGGTAAAGCCCAAGCTCTAAAATTACATTATCATCGCTCCCCAACAGTTCCCCCTTCTTTATCCAGTATGTGTTTCTTCCGAGCTTCTTTATTATTTCTGCGCTGAATGTTTCCATGGTTCCGTTCTTTTCAAAATCATCAATTACGGTGAGGGTTTTAGTTTCATCGTAAGCCGGGATGTTTCCCGCAGAAGCGCTTAAATTTGCTGGCTGGCTATAAGTCATATTATTTATTAAAATTAAAGTTATTATGAAAATTATTATTCTATTCATTATTATCACCTTCTCCATGTTCTGTAATAAGTACAAATGGCATGCCAATAATTATTTAATAATGCAGTCAAATTTCACGGTTTTTTTCAGGAGCCTTGTCACAAATGACATGCATAAATGACATTATTTAATATTTATTTATAGCTTTTTTTCATATATCATACTTATCCCCGTATAAAAAATTAACCCTGCAAATTGCTTTGTTCTCTTTGCGGGACTTTTCTGATAAACTCATCAATTTCAGGATCCGAATAAGCTCCGTATGCGTCAATTAATATTCCTCTTGTGCCCGATTTTGAAGTAATTGCATATATTACCGACGTATCGCCCGGGTTCGAATCTCCTTCAAACCGGAATGACTTTTCTATGATAACTTCATCGGGGCCGAATATTTCATTCGTTTCTATGCAGCGGAGCGAATTACCTTCCGCGATTTCAAAATCGTAGATAAATTTTTCCTTATGTAACCCGGCCATAGTTTCAATTAATGTTCTCATTTCACCCATTATTTACGCTCCTTTCAGACTTGGCGTTATTTAAAATTAGAGAAACTGCTTTGCTATCCGCCAAAGCAGTTTCGAAGGGGGATTATAGATTGGACCGAACTTTCAATTTATTTTAGCTCAAACACATTCAGCGCGCTCATTTTTGAATCGCTGTCCTTCTTTTCAGATCTATTTTCGTCGTAGTCTTCGCCTATATGATTCAAGGCTTCGTTTATCTTGTCCTGAAGCCATTTAACTGCCTGCTCGTTTGTAAGCCCCGCATTCGGCTGCTTAGTTTTCAATTTCTTCTTTATGATGTTCATAAAAGTCTTCTCCGCATTATTTGAATTATTTAATGGTTGGTTTTTTAAAATATTTACTACAATCTGCATGCCAATAATTAAAGCGCTGATTTACTTAAGCGCAGTTAATAAATAAATAGTCTGCTGCGTCAATTATGTCAAGCAATTATGGCAGTCTATGCATTAAATTGGCGCGAATATGAATTATTTATTCAGGCGTAATTGTAAGGGCTGACTTGATAAGGATATGTATAATAACTACTTTATCAGGTTTTCATGAAATACCAAGATATTTAATTTTTCTGTAGAATGTTCTCTCGTTCATATTCAGCAGTTTAGCGGCTTTTGATTTATTGCCGCCAGATTCCTTTAAAGCTTTTATAATAATTTCTCTTTCGGCCAGTTTTGCTGAGTCTTCAAAGGAAGAAGAAGCCCCATTATCGGCTATAACCGTTCCAGAGTTATTTATATCTTCATTTATATGCACACTGTTAATTGTACCGTTTGTCGCAAGCAAAACGGACCTTCTTATCACATTTCTCAATTCACGAACATTGCCGGGCCATGTATGCAATTTGATCCTTGAGAGTACTTCTTCGGAAACTGATTCAACATTTTTATTAAGTTCTTTATTTGCTTCTTTAATAAAATGATCTATGAGGGGCTGTAAATCTTCAGCCCTGTCTTTTAAAGAAGGCAGTTCGACATGAAATTCATTCAACCTGTAGAACAAGTCGCCTCTGAACCTGTTTTTGTTAACGGAATCAGCAAGCTTAACGTTTGATGCCGCGACAACTCTTATATCCAGGTTAACCGGTTTCTTTCCGCCAAGTCGCGTTACAACCCGTTCTTCAATTACTCTAAGCAGCTTGATTTGATTTGGTTCGGACAGATTTGAAATTTCATCAAGAAACAGAGTCCCTCCGTTTGCAAGTTCAAATTTTCCCGGTTTTTGGTTTTTAGCGTCGGTAAAAGCTCCTTTTTCGTAGCCAAATAACTCGCTCTCAATTATTGACTCCGGAATAGCTCCGCAATCAACGGCAACGAAGGATTTATTTTTTCTCTCGCTGGCATTGTGGATCATATTTGCAATTACTTCTTTGCCGGTGCCGCTTTCGCCCTCAAGCAAAACCGTTAAGTTAGTAGGCGCCACAATTCTCACCTGTTCAAAAATCTCTTTCATCGCTTTGCTGGAGCCGATTATGTTTTCGCCCCTGTATGTTTCGTCCATTTTTTTCCGGAGAAGGTTAACTTCCTCGCTCAGGTATTTCAGTTCAAGCGCTTTCCCAATAGTTAATATCATTTCTTCATTATTGAAAGGCTTAGTAAGATAGTCCTGCGCGCCATGCTTCATTGCCTCCACAGCATTTTTGATGTCTCCAAACGCAGTCAGCATTATGACAGGAAGTTCGGGCCTTATGAGCTTAATTTCTTTTAATATCTGCATACCGTCCATACCCGGCAATTTCATATCGCAAATTACAAGCTCGTATTGATTTAATTTAATTTCTTCAAGAGCTTTCTGCCCTGAATCAACGGCTACCACGGCAAACCCTGATTCCTCCAGCACGTTAGTAAGCGTATATCTTAGCGACTCGTTATCATCTATCACTAATATTTTTTCCATTATTGTTCTGTCTCCTTAATTGGAATTGATATTTTTATTGATGTACCGGCGTTCTCTTCACTGCTGATATCAAGCGACCCCGAATGAGATTTGATAGTCTGGTGAGCCAACCCGAGTCCCAGGCCAGTCCCGTCTTTCTTAGTAGTGAAGAATGGCTCAAATATTTTGTCCAGGTTTTCCTGGGCTATTCCCATACCGGTATCGGATATTTCAATTTGAATTTTTCTTGGCAATTTATCTTCTTTCGCAGAAATTTTAAGTTCGCCGCCTTCAGGCATCGCTTCTATCGCGTTTGAGACAAAATTCAATAATGCATTTTCAATCCTTATCTTATCGACATATACCCCCGGTAAATACGGCTGAATCTCTTTTACTATCTTTATTCCGCTATCCGTACATCTGGGCTCGACGCTCTCAAGAATATTATTGAGAATTTCATTCATGTTTTCACATTCAAAAACCGGGTCCTCAGGCGAAGCAAAGTTGAGAAGATCCCTTATTATCTTATTTGCGATATCGGCATTGATCAAAACATACTTGAGATGTTTTTTGGATTTTTCATCCAGATCCAGTTTCAACAGAAGCTGTGAAAGCGCGCTGATATTTGCCAGCGGATTCCTGATCTCGTGCGCTATGCCTGAAGAAAATCTTCCAAGAGCCGCCAGTTTTTCATTATGAACCAGCTCCTTCTGGGTTTCAATAAGAGCCTGGTTAGCTTTTTTAAGCTCTTCTTCCGCGACTTTTATGTCGGTTACATCCTGAACGCTGCCAAACAGCCTGATGGGTTTTGAGTTGTCGTCAAATTCGACTCTTATATCTACTGTAAGATGCTTCAGCCTCCCTTCAGGGGTGATTACCCTGTAATTTATTTCAGACTGCTCCGGATCTTTCAGTATTCTTTTTGCAAATTCATCAACGCGCTGCAGATCATCCGGGTGGTCAAATTTCCGTAATTCATCATAACTAAGACCGTATTCCATTACAGGCAAATCGTAGACCCTGAACATTTCTTCCGACCAGTAATTTTTGTTATTTTGCAGATCGGCTTCCCAGCTTCCAAGCTTAGCTATTTGCTGCGCATCATTTAACAGCTTCTCATTTTTTCTCACTTTTTCTTCTGCGGCTTTAATTTCTGTCACGTCAAGCGCTGTGCCGTACAAGCCTGCAACTTCTCCATTGGCGTCAAGAAAAACTTCCCCCTGCGCATTCAGTATTTTGATCTCGCCGAGCGGAGTCACTATCCTGTGAAAATAATTGAACGGCGTTTTATTCTTAATACTGTTTTCAACCGTATCCTTCACAACCTTTATGTCATCCGGATAAATTCGCGCCCTGTAAGCGTCAATTGTACCTTCAAATGTGTCTCTATCCACGCCATATATTGCATGCATTTCATCTGACCATGTAACTTTGTCCGTCTTTATATCCCATTCCCAGCTCCCAAGCTTCGCGATCTGCTGAGCCTGCAAAAGCATTTCCTGCTTCTCTTTCAGTTCATTCTCGATCAGTTTTCTTTCAGAAATGTCCCTGAGCATGCCCGTGAAGTAAAATTCGTTGTTCATTTCCCACTGCGCCAGAGAGATCTCTGCCGGGAACTCATCTCCGCCAGACTTAATTGCGGACGCTTCGATTGTTTTCCCTATCACATGCGGTCCGCCGTTAAGTGAGATATTCTCAAAAGCATTCTTAAACATCTTTACATATTCACCGGAGAGGATCATTGATAAATGGCTCCCGGTTAATTCGGCAGATTCGTAACCAAAAATGCTTTCGGCGCTTTTATTGACATAGATTATCTTTCCGTCTTTATTCAATGTTATTATAGCGTCGTTGGCTGATTCAGCCACCGCTTTAAATAATCTTTCGCTCGCCTTTATTTTTTCAAGCACATCATTGCGCTCAACAAGGCTGCCCAGCTCAACGCCGATATTGGAAATACATTCCAGTATTTCGTTATCCGGCTGCCAATCGTTATCCTTAAAAAATTCCAATACTCCTATAACTTCAACCTGTTTCATTATCGGCACCCAGATGCCTGTTTTTAAGCCAGCATCCAAAACGTGTTGTCGTCTTTTTGAGTTAGATTTGTCCGCTTCATCTATCTTGATCCAGAATGATTTTGCTTCGCCATATGACCTTCCCGGCATCCCCTCGCCTTTTATAAAAGTACTTTCTTCTGTTAGATTTTTAAGGTCGTTGTACTTTTCATTTAATCCGAAGTTCCAAATGCCTGTTGACTTTAAAATCCCATCTTCGTTTTTCAGAAAAGCATGCCCTACATCCCAGCCCGCATACTGGCAAACTTTGTTCAGCGCATACGATATCGAATTTTGCAGATCAAAAGATTTGTTGGTGACAAGTATGATATCGTTAAGAAGATTTAAAAGGCTGTTCTGTTTTTTTATCAGCTTTTCAGAACTTTTTTGATTTGTTATATCCTGGCAAATTCCGACTATCGCTTCAACCTTTCCTTCATCATTTCTTATTACAGAGGTAGAAAGATATGCGTAAAACTCAGAACCATCCTTCCTTTTGTTAACAAGCTCGCCCCTGAAACCAATCCTGAATGTCTGAAGCAGAATTTCTTCGCGCAGCCTTTCCGGGATCTCAGGAGAAAATATTACCGGGATATCTTTGCCCAGCAATTCATTTTCGTAGAATCCGTAAGTAGATTCAAATGAACTGTTTACAAATAAAGTGCGGTTTTCAAGGTCGGTAATATATACACATTCTTTGATGTCTTTTATAGCGTGCCCGAAAAGCTTTAGCTTATTCTGAATCTTTTCTCGCTCAGATATCTCGCCCAAAAGCCTGTTTAACGTATTAGCCAGCTCTGAAGTTCTATCTTTAACCCTTTCCTCAAGTTCGCTATGAGACTGGATAAGTTTTTCCTCAGCCTTTTTCTTTTCAAGGAAATTTCCTACCTGCCGGCCTACCGCTTCCAGAACAGAAAGAAGATCATCCCGCTGCACAAGGCTTTCCCTGCTAAAACATTCTATAACAAGCATTACTGAACCATTGTTTGAAACAGGAACGGCGAATGCCGACTTAAAGCCGGCCTTCAAAGCTGCAAATTGCCTGCCAAATTTATCATCGTTTTGAATGTTCTGTACCCAGCGCGGTTTCCCCGTCTCCCAAACAATTCCAGGCAACCCAACGCCCTTTTGGAACGTTACAGACTTATCAAAGATCTCGGAATACTCTTTGGGAGCAATTCCATTTTGTATCCACAATGAACTTTGCGAGAGCTTATTTGTCGATTCATCGGTTGACCATAGTACTCCCAAATCCCACCCAACAGCTTTGCCTATATCTTCCAAAACGCCGAAACTTGCATTTTCAAATGTTTTGGCGTCTGAAAGAGTTTTTGATACGGAATACTGAATATTAAGATACCGCTCATTCAATTTTCGCTGATTTATATCAATGCTGCATCCTATATAACCTGCAAATTCTTCCCCTTCAAATCGCGGCACGCCTTTATCCAATATCCACATAAACTCCCCTGCAGAATTTCTTAACCTGTATTCCATTTCAAAACTCCTGCGTTTATCAAAAGAGAGCAAATAAATATCCAGGCATCTCTGCAGATCGTCCGGGTGAACTCCTTCGGCCCAGCCGTTGCCTGATTCCTGTTCCATCGTCCTGCCTGTGAAATCAAGCCAGCCTTTGTTAAAATAATTACAAAGCTTATCTACTCCTGACATCCAAATCATTACCGGGGCCGAATCGGCCAAATCCCTGAACCTTCTTTCACTTTCGCGGAGAGACATCTCAACCTTAACCCTGTTTTCAATTTCATCGCTAAGCTGTTCGTTAGAGTTTTTAAGCTCAAGCGTCCTTGCTTCAACTTTGTCTTCAAGCTCGTCATACGACTTATGAAGAAGCTTTTCAGCCATGTTCTTTTTCTTTATAAGCCGGTTCGAAATAAAAAGCGATAGGCCAATTACCAGAAAAGCAAACACGCTTGTAATTATAATTATGAACTGGATGTTGTATGAAGAATCTAATACATCCTGATCCCTTTGGTGCAGCAGGCTGTTCTCTTCATTCCTGATATCTTCCGATAAAGCATCTATACCGACCAGGAAATCGGTAATATTATCCGAATAATCCTGCTGTTCAGGCGTTTCTTTCAATTCCTTTTTATAAAGATTTATCGAAAGCTGTGTTACATTTATTAATCCCGCTAAAGTTGTATCAAGTTTTTCAACTTTTTCTTTCTGCCGGGGATTATCGGAGACCAGTTCTTTTAAAGACTGGATTTCAATAATTGTTTTTTTCCGGTTTTCATCAAAATCGGCTAAATATTTTAGATCATTTGTCCGGATAAAGCTTCTTCGCGCCAGGGGAAGTGAAATGGCATAATTATTCAATCCCTGAGTTTTCTTTATAACCTCCTGAGTATGATTTAACCAGCCAACAAGTTCTTTATATTTAGTAATGTTCTGATACGTAATGATGCTTAACGCGATAAAGAAAAGCAGGAATATTACAAAAGCCATTGGAATAAATTTTTCCAACGGCAATTTCGTTTCAAGTTTCCCTATTTCAGGTTTCAATTTATACATTATACGTCAAAACAAGGTTTTTTTGTCGTAAATGCGACAAATATGTCATACTTTTATTGTTAATATACTAATTAAACAATAAAAATCGTAAAAAGATTTGGCGCCAAAATTGTTTTTATAATTACCATAGCAGACTAAGAATAAAACGCAATATCGTAAAATTTTTATAAAATAACACAAGGGAGAGTCAGCAATGTATAAAATAATAATTTCACCCCAGGATTTAGGTTATTTAAGACTTTTTCTGGATTTAGTGGCAGAAGAAAATAATAATGAGCCGGATAAATCAAAGGTTCGCGAAGATAAAAAATTAAATAACAATTATTTAATTATAAAAAACAGGACTAAGACTGTTTCGGAAAATAACTAAAATATTGGATACGTATATATCAGTAAAAGAGTTCGGAAATTAAAGGATATGACATTTGAATTATATTTCGTTGGAAGCATAAAAAAAATGAATGGAAATCAAAATCTACCCGTCTTAATAGTAGAAGACGACAAATATATGAACGAGACCCTTTGCGAAGTGCTTGAAAGCGAAGGGTACAAGGTAGAAAGCGCGCTCTCTGCCGCTGAAGCTATAAAGAAGCTTAACGATAAAAGTAAAAAGTTTTATTTGTTGATACTGGATTACAACCTGGGAAGTTTCAACGGCGTGACCGGAATAGATATTTATAACATTGTAAAAGATAAATTTAAAGATATAAAAGCAGTCATGATTTCGGCATACGGCAATAAAAAGATCAAAGATACGGCAAGTAATTGCGGAGTAAACATTTTTCTTGACAAGCCATTTTTGATAACTGACCTGCTAAGCGCTCTTAAAAGCATAAATCTGGGATATAACCCGGAGCAGAATATGAATACGGCATAAAATATAAAATAAGGAGGATCTAAAATGAACGACTCAAAAGAAATGAAAACCGCAAAAGGATTAATTATAGGAATACTGGCAGGAAGCGTAGCCGGCGCCTTAACAGCATTGCTATACGCTCCAAAAAGCGGAAAAGAGCTGAGGAAAGATATATCGGAGAAGAAAGACAAGATGATTGACGACGCGGGCCGTTATTTAAAAGATAAGAAAGACCATGCATCCGAAATGTTAACAGAAGGCAAGAAAAAAGCGGAGTCAGCTATTGAAGAGACGAAGAAAAAAATTGACGAGGTAAAAGTTAAAACCGGACGTTTCTTCAGCGGAGGCAAAGAAAAGATCGCTACGGAAACAATGCTTATATCAGACGCCGTAAAAGCCGGGATTGAAGCTTACCGGGGCGAAAGGAACAGTTTACATTAAAAATAATCCGTATCAATACGGGAACATCCATAATATCCATTTAATATTTATGAAAACAATATTGAAAAACCGGTTAATTAATTACGCGGTTCTTGATGATGATGAAATAGGAAGCTATTTCGTTATGCTGGCGGCAAGCGTGTTTGTAATAATTTTAATGTTTATCGCAATTTTCTAAAATTAATAAGGAGGAAGTATGCTTTGGACTATTTCAATAATATTAATAGTACTGTGGATCATCGGGCTGGTTTCATCAAATACTATGGGCGGGTATATCCATATTCTCCTGGTTATTGCAATAATTGTTGTGCTTGTAAAATTAATAAGAGGCAAAAATCCTATATAACATAAATATTATGATAAAACAAAATTCATTCACCAGCGAAGCGTTTATTCATTATGATTATTTTGTGAACCTTGCCAAAAGGTACACTCAGAATCAAATGGACGCGGAAGACCTTGTGCAGGATACTTTTACCCGCGCCTACAAATTTTTCGACACTTTCAGGCAGGGAACCAACTGCAAGGCATGGCTATATACAATTATGAAAAACATTTTCATAAACTATTACAGAAAATGCCGGAACTTTTCAGAAGTTCATTTTGATGAATTCCCGGATAAACCTGATACTGAAACGGAAGAAAGCTCTTTAACGAGAGATGAATTAATGCAGCTAATGGGCCGTATAAAAGATGAATTCAGGTGCGTTATAGTATTGTTCCATATAGACGATTTTTCCCTACAGGAGATATCCCAGAAGCTCAACTGGCCGCTTGGAACGGTCAAAAGCAGGCTGCACAGGGGAAGAAAAGAGTTTAAGAAAATATTAATTGAGTCAAATTACCTGGCTCAATAAATTAATAACCGCATGTATGAATTAAGCGTTAAAACTACCTGATTTTACCGGTCTATCCGGAACTGTTGGGCTAATCTGAAAGGATATAAATGAGCTTATTAATAGTATCAAACAGGCTGCCGGTAACAATTGAGGAAGATAACAACAGCTTCGTTCTGAAAGAAAGCTCAGGAGGGTTAGTTTCAGGAATAAGTTCATATCTTTCATCCATGCAAAGAGCCAAAAATAACAAAGCATCTTATAAATGGCTGGGCTGGCCGGGAAAAACAATTTCGGAAAGCCTCAAAAAATCTTTCCTTGAAAAGTCCGATAAGATGAACCTAAAGCCCATATTTCTTTCAGAAAAAGTAATGGATAAATTCTATCTTGGCTTTTGTAATAAAACAATATGGCCGCTTTTTCACTACTTCACAACCTATTCAGTCTATGACGAAGAATCATGGAACATATATAAACAGGTAAATTTGAATTTCCGCGATGAGCTTCTGAAAGTAATACAAGCTGATGATACTATATGGATACATGACTATCATTTAATGCTGCTACCAAAGCTTTTGCGTGATTCTGTGCCGGATGCAAAAATTGGTTTCTTCCTTCACATACCATTTCCTTCATATGAAATATTCAGGATGCTTCCAAAAGACTGGAGGCGTGATATTCTGGAAGGAATGCTGGGCGCTGACCTTGTTGGCTTTCATACGTACGACTATACCAGGTATTTTTTCAGCTGCGTGCAAAGAATACTGGGATACGAAAACAATTTCGGACAGATCCTTCTTCCTGATAGGCTTGTGAACGCGGAAACATTCCCGATGGGAATAGATTTTGACGGATTCGCAAATTCCGCCGAAAGCGCTGAAGCGAAGCTTGAAATAAAACAAATCCGGGATAATTTTGGAGACTCAAAAATAATACTTTCCATTGACCGCCTTGATTATTCAAAAGGAATTCTCAACAGGCTTAAAGGTTTCAAACGGTTCCTTAAATTAAATCCGGAGTGGCATAATAAGGTGAACTTATTAATGATAGTAGTGCCGTCGCGCGTGGGTGTCGAAAGATACAGCCAGATGAAAAGAGAGATCAACGAACTGGTGGGTTATATAAACGGCAAGTACGGGAACCTGAACTGGACGCCAATTATATACCAGTATCGCTTTATTAATCAAAATGCGTTATCAGGTTTATACAATGCAAGCGACGCGGCTCTTATCACGCCGCTTAGGGACGGGATGAACCTGATCTCGAAAGAATATCTTGCATGTAAAACAGCTTCAACCGGCGTTTTGATCTTAAGCGAAATGGCAGGCGCTTCAAAAGAACTGGGCGAGGCCCTCATCATTAATCCAAACAATACAGAAGAAATTGCATCCGCCATCAAAGAAGCGCTTGAAATGCCGCAGGCAGAACAAAAAAGAAGAAATATTATAATGCGCTCCCGGATAAAAAGATATAATGTTAACAAGTGGGCCGATTATTTTATTAATACTTTGAACAAAGTTAAACAAACCCAGATGCTTTGGAGTTCAAGACTTCTTGATCTGAAACATAAAGAAGAAATGATCTGCGCATTCAGGCGCTCGAAAAAATCAATATTATTTTTAGATTACGACGGGACGCTTGTTCCGTTCGAATCGCGGCCAGAGGAGGCTGCGCCCTCTGAGAAATTGTTAAAGCTGATCGAAAGCCTGTGTTCATCCAGGGGAACCGACATTGCGTTAATAAGCGGCCGGGACAGATATACCATGGAAAAGTGGTTCGGCGCTCAAAATATTATACTTGCGGCCGAGCACGGGGCGTGGATCAAAGAAAAACACGGAGAGTGGACCCAGCAAAACCTGTTCAAAACAGAATGGAAAAAATCGATCTATCCTTTTCTTGAAAATTATACGGACCTGCTCCCCGGTTCATTTATTGAAGAAAAAGATTTTTCGCTTGTATGGCATTACAGAAAATCCGACCCGGAACAGAGCCAGGTTAAATCCAGGGAAATGCTGGATGACCTTGTAAGCCTGACTGCTAACATAGATGTACAGGTAATGCAGGGAAATAAGATAATTGAGATCAGAAACAATGGGATAAACAAAGGAGCCATCGCGTCATCGATTCTTATGGGAGATAAATATGATTTCATTTTTGCGGCAGGCGACGACTGGACGGATGAAGACATGTTTAAAGCGCTGCCTGAAAGCGCATATACTATAAAGATCGGGATAAATTCATCTCACGCAAAATACAATCTTCACAACTCAGGAGAACTTAGAAATTTAATAGAGGGCTTCATAAATGTCTAAATCATTTCACTTCTATGCTGAATTTAATCTCCCGGTTCTGTTGGGAATAAAGACAAGGACAATAAACGGGCTCCTTGAGAACCTGAAAACGATCCCTGACAGCTCAGTATATTATCATACTCACAGGTTTTTAAAACAGCATCACTATCTTGTACCTGAACCACCGAATGATTTCTCATATTGGATACGGAATGTGCTTAATATGCGCGAGCTTGGCGAGCTGATAGCAAGCATAAATATATCCACTTATAAGAGTATCGAGGACCTTAGAGCAGGATTGATCAGTAAAATAGAAAACTTCCTGAATAAAGAAGCATACGAAATAAATTGTAATGAAGTCGATTCTTTTCAGTTCATGTCATGTAAGTCTTTTTGTATCCCCCTCAGATATAAAGCATCGAACCTGAAAGAATTTGCAGATATACTTGAAAATATTACGGTAAACTCATTTTATTATCATATTTTCGAATCGCAGCTGAGGCTTGGCAGGCAGAGAAATGATTTCTCCGAGTGGTTCGACTCGATTGGCAAAAAAGAACTTGCAGAAAAAGTCAGCTCGCTTGATCCATACACAACTACCCTGGAAGGATTAAGAAAGAATATAATAAAATTAGCGAGGGAATATGACAACGCTTGAAGATTACGCCGAAGTTGTTGGACAAAATACTATCGAGGAACTTTACCTTCTCGCCGGTAAACTAAAGAATAAATCAATTCTGAATATCAATTCAACTGCCGTTGGCGGCGGAGTAGCTGAGATACTTTCCAGAATGATACCGCTGTTCGGCCAGCTTGGCATTGACGCCAAATGGGATGTAATAAAAGGCGATGACCGGTTTTTTGAAATTACAAAGAGGATGCACAACGCTTTACATGGCATAGAAACGCAGTTCTCGAAAGATGACTACGATTATTTCGTCGAAATAAACGAGCAAAACTCAAAGAACATGAACCTGAAGGCTGATGTGGTATTTATTCATGACCCGCAGCCAATAGTTTTGATAGAACAAAGAAAGAAATCTAGAGGCAATTGGGCGTGGAGATGCCACATAGATTTTACAAACCCCCAAACTGAAGTTATGAATTTTCTTAACAAATATATCAGCCAATTCGATTGCGCTGTATTTTCGGCTCCGGCATTTTCAAGGAAGCTGGATATCATTCAGTTCCTTATTTCGCCTTCAATTGACCCGCTGGCTGATAAAAATAAAGACCTTCCTGAAGAACAGGTGCGGCAAACAGTTGAAGGTTATGGCTTGGATTTAAAGAGGCCGATAGTAACTCAAATTTCCCGCTTCGATTACCTGAAAGACCCGGTAGGCGTTGTACATGTGTACAGAAAAGTAAAAAAATATATTGATTGCCAGCTTGTACTTGCAGGCGGAGGCGCCGCAGACGACCCGGAAGGAATGAAAGTACTGGATGATGTTAAAGAAGCGGCGGGAAACGACCCCGATATTCACATTCTGTTTTTGCCTGCCTCAAGCAATATCGAAATAAACGCGCTTCAGCGCGCATCAACTATCATTATGCAGAAGTCACTGAAAGAAGGATTTGGCTTAACTGTAGCGGAAGCTCTGTGGAAAGGCAAACCGGTAATAGCCGGAGCTGTGGGGGGCATACCGCTGCAAATCAAGCACCAGTACTCCGGAATTCTTAGTTATTCGATAGATGGAACAGCCTATTATTTGAAGCAGCTGTTGAACGAACCGGAATATGCTAAAGAGCTTGGCATTAACGGAAGAGAACACATTAAAGATAATTTTCTGATTACACGCCATATCCGCGATTATATACTGATGTTTCTCTATCTTTTCAACAGGAAGGAAATTATCTATTTGTAGATCAATTTTGTTGGAATTGTCGCCACCAAACGGGGATCTCCCATAACCCTAAAGCAAGGAAAGCGCCAAAACCCCTGTTAACCTTACCCTGCCTTATTCGCAATATCTAATCCGCTTAATATGAATTAAGTTATACATTTTAGTTGAGATTATATATTTCTAATTTGAATCTGATTTTTCAGCAGATTGGAACATATTTAAATTCTATCGCTTTAACATAATAAAGCTACAATTTTCAGTTTTTGCTTCTTATAAGCGATTAACCGGAAAGCTATCGTTGAATACTTAATATTTTGCATGTTTAATATAATTGATTATTATTTACTTTTGAGAATATGACTTTTTTAAATCCTGCAATACTTTGGGGACTGCTGGCAGTATCGGTTCCTATCATAATACACATCTTCAACTTAAAAAGGACAAAAAAGATTGAGTTCTCCACCCTCATGTTCCTTAAGGAAATCCAGCAGTCCAAATACCGCAGGGTTAAGCTTAAACAGCTGCTCATCCTTCTATGCAGGATCGCATTTGTGATATTCGCCGTGCTGGCATTTTCACGACCATTTGAAAAAGGATACTTGTTTTCAGGCAACAGTAAAGTGCGGAGCTCTGTATTGATGATACTGGACGATTCGTTCAGCATGCTGAACCGCGAAGCGCAGAACAGCGATTTTGAAATTGCAAAATCAAAGCAACTTGAAACGCTTAACATTTTTGATGAAAATGATGAAATATATTTTTCAACGGTTTCTGATTTAGGGAAGCCAAGCAAAACATTTATTTATACCAACATTGATGCGCTTAAAGATACTATAAAGAATACTAAGGTCTCGGACATCACAAGGGATGTTAATTCCGCAATTTATTTTGCTAACAGGATACTTGAATCATCTTCAAATCCGAATAAAGAAATATTTTTATACACCGACGGACAAAAGAGTTTTATAAACAGTAACCCGGCGGCATCAACATCAATTAAGATGCCGGAGCTTACAAAGCTGAACGTTATTTTAAGCGGGTACCGCAAGGGCGCTAACCTGTCAATTGATACGGTAAACATTGTTTCAAAGATTTTCGAAAAGAATAAGGCCGTGAAAATAAAATGCACAGTCTCAAATCATAATGTATTTAATGTATCAAACAAAAGCGTTGTGATAACCTCAGAACCAAAGAAATACAGGGATGAAAAAGTTATAGATATCCCCGCAAACTCATCAGTCGAAGTAGAATTTTCTATCGTCCCGGGCGCTAGTGGATTTATAAACGGCTCGGTTGAGCTTGCCGAAAAAGAAATATCCGACGATGAGATCCCGAATGATAACAAACAATATTTCGCTTTTTATGTACCTGAAAAGATAAAAGCGCTTATGGTTTCAGAATCCGCATCGGACCTTGCTTATCTTAAGCTGGCTTTAGCTTCATCAGAAGAGATGATGAAAGATTCATCAGGCACAAAAGCAGTGTTTTATGACATAGACCAGGTTACAGGCAGCGATCTCTCGAAAAAAGATCTGAGCGTTTATAACTGCGTAATTATAGTAAACAAGACTTCTTTTACTCCGGATGAGGCAGCTAAGCTGAAAGAATATGTTTATAACGGCGGCGGAGCAGTTATTTATCCCGGAGCAAATACCAATATAGATAATTACAACAATGTTCTATTAAAAGAACTTGACGTTCCATATATAAACTCAAGATTCACTGCAGGAGAAAATATTCAATCATTCAGGTTTGATAATGTAGATGTCAGCCACCCGATATTTGACGGAATGTTCACCCAAAAAACAAACGCTAAAGATAATATTTTAAAAGATTCGCCTGAAATAAAATCAGGATTTGATTTATTGACCGGTAATAACTCTGAACCGATAATCACGTTAAGCGGTAACAAAAATTTTCTTGTTGAATATTCCAGGGGTAAAGGCAAAGCGCTTTTGTTTGCCGTGCCTCCGGATATGTCAGCCTCAAATTATCCTGCCAAGACTATTTTCTCGCCGGTAACGGTAAGAAGTATTTTATACATCTCGCCCGTGAATCCTATTAAACCTGCCATTACAGGCAAAGATTATTTTCTGGATTTCTCAGGATTCGGGAAGCTGGATACTTCAACAATTAATATAAGCTCAGCCCCAGGAGATAAGCCTGACGGGCAAATCAAATTAAACGAAAAAAACGATTTGGTAAATCTGAAATATTTCCTTAATTCAAATTCGACTTACAGGCTGACGCAAAAATCAGCGGCTTTATTTGAGCTTCCCGCTAATTTCGATAAGAACGAGAGCCTGCTTGATAAATACACTGCAAAAGAAATATCAGGCATCCTTAAAACGCAGCTTGGATCGGATGTGAATATTATCACACCCGAAAGTACATTAACGGCATCCATTCTTGAGCTCAGAACAGGCAAAGAGATGTGGCAATGGGCGCTTGTACTGGCTCTGCTGTTTCTGCTGGCTGAATTTTTTATCGCAAGATCTATCAAATCATAGTTTTTAAGCGGTTTAGATCAGTATTTTTTCCTTATCCCTTGCATAACTTATCTTAATAATTGTGAATGTTAATACTTCGTTTGATTTATAAAGCATAGAAACTTCACACCTAAAACCTCTTTTAAAGCACATTTTCAGGAAAATTTCGTCGTATGGTATAAGGCTAATTACAAATATGTAACTCCCTCGAGACCTCAAATTTTCTATTTTAAATATGGTTTTTTTTAACTATATTTAAATCCTTATAAATAAAGCGATTAACAGAAATTTTAACTTACCAGGAGATACTCAAAATGAGAATGTTCTTAAAAATAGCGGCGGTGGCAGTATTTGCAGTGACAGCTACAATTTATATTAATGGATGTACAAGCGCAGAGCAGACGACCGCAAAGCTTGCATTCCAGCAAGGCGATTATGCAAAAGCAGAAACTGAGTTTCAGAAAGAAACAGTACAGAACCCCGCAAATGAAGAAGCGTGGTACTATTTAGGCGCATCAAGAATAATGCTGAAGAAATACCCGGAAGCCGATGATGCATTCAAACAATACAGAAAGATCGGAAAGAACTCATATTCAGGCGAAATACTAGAAGCATGGACAAGCAGGTACAACAACGGCGCAGATCTGTTTGAAAAAGGACAGAAGACAAAAGACCTGGATGTGAAGCTTAAGAACTTCCAGGATGCTATCGACGAGTTTAAGGTATGTAAAATTATTCTTCCGGACAGCGTTGTTGTTGATAAGATCATTAAGAGTATAGAGACCAAAATGGCTGCGTTTACCGTCAATCCAATGATTGATAAAGGCGTAGCTTATGATTCGCTTGGACAATATGAAGAAGCAATCGGACAGTATAACCAGGCTTTGGCAAAAGTTGATAAAGGTTCTGATATGTATGACGTTATTGCGTACGACATCGCAGTTTCAAATTTGAAATGGGGCGAGAAATTACGAAACGCAAATTCAGACGATCCTGCATACAAAGATAAATATAAAGCGGCTATGCCGTATCTTGAAGACCTGACAAATTCCAAAGATGTGAAAACAAAGATCACAGCTTACGATCTGCTCGTTCAGGTTTACGCAAATTTAGGTATGAACGATAAAGCGCTGGATGCGATGAAAATAAGAGACCAGCTTAAAGCGAATAATAAGTAATGGCAGACGCGACAGCACAGCGTATAGGTTCATCAGGCGCTAAATGGTTCTGGGGAATTTTCCTCAGCCTTATATTTGTCGGACTGGTGTTTCTGGGCATATGTTTCTTAGCGCTCACTGCGGTTCTGAAAATGGACAGGGGCGGCTATACTTCATTCGGCTCAGGCGATAAAATTGCAGTCGTAGAAATAAACGACGTGATAATTTCATCTGAAAAGACAGTCGAAGAAATAAAGAAATTCAGGGAAGATAAGTCGATAAAGGCTATTATCATCCGCATGAATACGCCCGGCGGCGGCGTTGCAGCTTCGCAGGAAATTTACGAAGAAGTAAAAAAGACCCGCGACAGCGGCAAGATAATTGTCGTATCGATGGGTTCGCTTGCGGCAAGCGGCGGATATTATATTTCCATGGGATCCAGTTTAATTGTTGCCAATCCGGGTACATTAACGGGAAGCATCGGAGTGATAGCTGAGTTCATAAGCATAAAAGATCTTGCCGATAAGCTTGGGATAAACCAAACGGTAATTAAAAGCGGCGAGCTTAAAGACGCGGGCAACCCGTTCCGCAATATGAACGATAAAGACAAAGCATATTTTCAGGATGTTGTTGATAACAGCTTCGGGCAATTTTTAGATGTGGTAGCAAAAGAAAGAAAGATGAACAAAGATACGCTGATGCAGTATGCAAACGGAAGAGTGTTCACCGGGCTTCAGGCAAAACAAATTGGTTTGATAGATTCGCTTGGCACGTTTGAAGATGCGATAAGAATTACATGCAGAATGGCGGGCATCGAAGGCGAACCGAGGATAGTGAGAGAAAGAAAGAAGTTTTCATTCTTCCAGACTCTGCTAGGCGGCACGGTTGAAGACGTGACGGCAATAAAACAAAAACTTTTTGAAGAACCTATATTGCAGTACAAGTTTACTCCGTAACGCCTGAAACACCGGCTGGTTTGATTATTGAATTTCATATTTTATATATTCCAACAGTCATAATTACCAAATTTAAACATAAGGTATGACCAGAGCAGATATAGCAAACAAAATTGCAACAGCCACCGGCTTAAGTAAAGTCGAAACCGAAACAGTTGTGGAAGGATTTATATTGTGCGTAATAGATGCGCTAAAGCAGGGCGAGAGTATTGAGATAAGAGGGTTCGGCACATTCAAAGTGAAGGAACGTAAGCCAAGGATCGCGCGCAACCCCAAGACGGGAGCTAAAGTTGAGCTGGGCAAAAGGTTTGTGCCAATGTTTAAAGTATCAAAGGAATTCAAAAAAACTGTTAATGACAGTCTGGTTAA
>CAZMRG010000059.1:0-11742 GCA_964568655.1 uncultured Ignavibacteriales bacterium
TTTCTCGTGAAGCTATCCATTTGTGTAAAATCAATATAACAAAAATATTGGTTTGTTTGAATGAAATAAAATATTTATTAAGAAAATATTTTGTTTCGCTTCAGGCGCCCGATGAATAATTGCGAGACGTAAAGAGTTATTTAAAATGAAACTCCGTTATGCCAGGCATACCATTTTGTAACTACCGTTATTTAATTAGAGCCATTTTTTTGTCTCCGGAGTGCGTGAGGATTCGATTACAGGGCTGGACTGAATATGAGTTGTAAAAGTAAATCAAAACTAAAATAAATTAGGTTGATGTGCAGCGGGGAAATTTTTCCAGATTCAGTTATATTGATAAATCCGGCGAGCCTGGGATTGGAAAGCCCGCCGGATTTAAGAGATTTGTTTGATTTAAAAAGCGAATCCTAAACCAGCCGATACAGAGCTGTTTTTGCAAATATCATAATCGCCGTTAAAATTCACCGGGCCAAGCCTTACGCTTAATCCAAAGATTCCCCTGACCTTATTTTGATTCTCAAGGGTTAATGCGATAGGGTATCCGTTATAATTGAAACTGTAATCTATTGTTGTCTTTTCAAACTGAATACCGGAGTATAAAGTGAATATGCTAATTTCTTTACTGAACTGAAGATTAATCGCGATCGAGCCTGAGTTAGCGATTTTATTATTTTGAGCGTCAGACAGGTTCAGTTTTTCGAATGCTATCTGCAAAGCGCCATCAACCGGGGCATGCTTAAGATACTGCGTTATACTGTGGCGAAGGGAAAATCCCATTGCCGAAACCGAACCGTATTTTCCCAAAACGATCTTTGGGAGCATTCTGAAACTTACATCTGTTCCGAACAAAGAACCGACTGTAAGCTGGGCAATCCCAAAAGGAACGCTAGTCAGTTTAAGACTTGAAGGCGCCTCGTCTATTGCCGTAGAAACAGCCTGTACCCCAAAATATAAATTGAATTTTTTGCTTACTTTTGATGAATGAAATAATCCTGAGTTTATATCCGAGCTAAAAGCATCGGTAAGCGGCTGCAGGCTTTTTGGGTCTAATTGTGAGAAGACTTTGTTGAAATCATCCTGTGCAAAAGCTGCGTTTGAAGCAAAAATTGAAAGCGAAAGAACCGCGATTGAAATTAATTTTTTTAAGGTTTTCATTATTTGTGTCCGTTCATTTAAAAGGGTTTATTGAAAATAAAATAATTCTAATTCTATAAGGCTCTTAATTCATCGAATTGATTTGTGTTTCTTTCCTGAACAATTCAACTTTAAGGATTTTTCAGCATGCATTTTCATTACTCCTTACACTACAATATATCCAAATTAATGACAGGTTCGTTGAAAAAAACATAGCTGATAGCGCCATAAATTTTTAAAATATTATTTCAATTCCGAATAGAAGTTCCCACAATATTTTTTTTGTTAATGCTATATGATTCTTATTACAATAAAAAAGTTCCCGTATGCGGTTTTCTGATATCAATAATACGTGTGTTTGATAAGCTTAATTTTTTAATGAAAATTGCATTTTTAACATGATAAAAATCATATTTCAATATGACTGTTATCATATGCCAATTTAGCCCAAAAAGTTATTTTTGAAGTGAAAATATAGATAAAAAATGGAGCTTTTACTAAAGGAAGGGGTAAAATGCTATCATTGCGGAGAGATTTGCAATGAACAGCGCATTTTTATAGGCAGTAAACAATTTTGCTGCCAGGGGTGCCGTATGGTTTATGAGATCCTTAATGAAAATGACCTTTGCAAATACTATGATATTGACAGTAATCCCGGAATTTCTCAGAAAAAAGCCCCGGCCCAGGTAAAGCCGCGTTTTGAATATCTTGACGACCCGCAGGTAATAAAGCAGCTTCTGGATTTTTCAGACGGGAATGTTGCCGCGGCGAGTTTCTATATACCTCATATTCACTGCAGTTCGTGTATCTGGCTGCTTGAAAATCTGCATAAGCTTAACCCCGGAATAATCCGCTCTGAAGTTAATTTCATGCAGAAGAGCATATATATTCGCTTTAACCTTAAAGAAATTAGTTTGCGCGGAGTTGTAGAAGCGCTGGTTTCTGTCGGCTACGAACCGCAGATAAACTTAGCCGATGCCGAAACCAAGATCAAATACAGTTCCAATAAAAAGCTTTACTATAAGATAGGCATCGCGGGATTTTGTTTTGGTAACATAATGCTTCTGAGTTTTCCGCAATACTTGTCTTTAGAGGGTTATATAGAGAGTTTGTTCAGGATGTTCTTTGGCGCTTTGAACATTCTGCTTGCTATACCTGTAATCTTTTACTGCGCGTCCGATTATTTTAGATCAGCTTACAACGGGATCAAGAGCCGTACTATTAATATCGATTTTCCTATTTCGTTAGGGCTTTTGGTTTTATTTGTAAGAAGCGTTTATGAAATTACTTCCGGCGCAGGCCCGGGGTTTTTCGATTCAATGAGCGGGCTCGTGTTTTTTCTGCTGGCAGGCAAACTGTTCCAAAGCAAAACTTATGACGCGCTTAACTTTGAAAGAAACTATAAATCATATTTCCCTATATCTGTTACTGTAAAGAAAAATAATATTGAAAAGAGCGTCCCGGTATCTAAACTCAATATCGGAAGCAGGATATTTATAAGGAATGATGAGCTGATACCTGCAGATGCGATTTTGTTTTCATCGCAGGCAAGTATTGATTACAGCTTCGTTACGGGCGAATCGGCGCCGGTCCCGAAAGTTGCGGGTGAAATTATTTATGCGGGCGGAAGGCAGAAGGGCAGCGTTATTGAGCTTGAAGTAATCAGGACCGTATCGCAGAGCTACTTAACTCAGTTATGGAATAACGATACTTTTGTAAAGAAGGATGAGAACAAGTTTAACTCGATTGTAAATGTTGTAGGCAAGTATTTTACTATCGTGATACTGATGGTTGCGGCCGCTGCGTTTATATACTGGCTTCCGGTTGATATGAGGACGGCAATAAATGCGTTCACTGCTGTGCTGATCGTGGCTTGTCCCTGCGGTATAGCTCTTACCGGCCCGTTTGCGCTCGGTAACGCGATGCGCATAATGGGAAGGAATAAATTGTACGTTAAAAACACATCGGTTGTCGAGAAGATGTCTACAATTGATTCGATAGTATTTGATAAGACCGGGACAATAACCCAAACAGGCGCGTCAAATATTACTTTTAACGGAGAAGTGCTCAGCGCATATGAACAGAAACTGGTAAAATCGCTTGTAAGAAATTCCACGCACCCCCTGAGCGGCAGAATATATGAAGCTATCAATGAAAATGAAATGTTCGATGTCATTTCATTTAAGGAAGCTGTTAGCAAAGGTATCGAAGGAATGATAGACGGAAAGCTGGTCAGGCTTGGCGCGGCTTTATACGCAGCTGATAAGAATAATGTGTTAAAGTACAGCGGGAGTTTTGACGACAAACGCGCCACAAAAATTTTTGTATCGATTGACGGGAGTATAAAAGGATATTTCTCGCTTAATAATACTTATCGCGAGGGACTGAACGAACTGACCGCGAGCCTGAGAAACAGGTATGAAATATCGTTGCTATCGGGCGATAACAACGGGGAGAAAGAAAATCTGCTCAAATATTTTGATGAGGATTCACGGATGTTCTTTAACCAGTCGCCGCAGGATAAGCTTGAATATATAAAAGTGCAGCAGTCACGCGGCAGGAAAGTTCTGATGATAGGCGACGGATTGAATGACGCAGGCGCTTTGAAACAAAGCGACGCAGGTATCGCTATTTCAGAAGATATTGCAAATTTCTCGCCCTCTTCGGATGCGATATTGGACGCTTCAGCTTTTAGCCGTTTTCCCGCCCTGCTTGGTTTTGCACGCGATACCAAAAAGATAATTATACTGAGTTTTGTAATTTCTATAATTTATAACATTGCGGGCGTCAGCCTGGCGTTCCGTTCATCGGTATCGCCTCTAATGGCGGCAATACTGATGCCCCTCAGTTCTGTGACAGTGGTAGTGTTCACGGCGCTTTCAACAAACTTAATAGCCAAAAGAAAGAAACTATGAGGAAAATATTGTAATGAGCGTAATTATTATACTGATAATTTTCAGTCTTCTTGTAGCAGGAACATTTTTAGCCGGATTTATATGGGCGGTCAAAAGCGGCCAGTTCGACGACCGCTACACGCCTTCAGTAAGAATTTTATTTGAAGACAGCGAAACTGTGAAAGAAAGAAGCAAAGAGGTTAATAAGTAATGAAAAAATTCGACCCAAGCACGAGTATTCACGATTATCTTGTTTTCGGAGAGTTCGGGGATGTTAATCCCTCAATAACGGATTCATCGACTTTTACTTTTATGAGTCCTGAGAGGATGGAAGAAATTTTCTCTCATGAAATAGAAGGATGTTTCCTTTATTCAAGGCACTGGAACCCTATCAATAAATTTTTATCCGAAGCGCTCGCCAGGCTTGAAGATACAGAGCTTGCCCAGGTATTCGGTTCCGGTATGGGAGCCATTAGCTGCACAATACTTCAGCTGTGTTCATCCGGGGATGAAATAATTTCAAGCCGAACAATTTACGGAGGCACATACGCGCTGTTCAAAAATTTTCTGCCAAGATATAACATCAATGTTAAGTTTGTGGATTTTACAAATCCGGCCGCTATTGAGGCTGCTATTACAGCTAAGACTAAAGTTATTTACGGCGAGACCATCAGCAACCCGCTGCTTGATGTTGCGGATATTCCCGCGATAAGTAAAATCTCAAAAAAGCATAACACAAAGCTTGTGATTGATAACACATTCAGCCCGATGATAGTATCGCCGCACAGGCTCGGCGCTGATGTTGTAATTCACTCGATGACTAAATATATAAACGGCACAAGCGATTGTGTGGCCGGATGCGTATGCTCAACTGCCGATTTTATTCATCAATTGAATGATATTAATTCAGGAGCCAGCATGCTGCTGGGACCTGTGCTTGATAGCTTCCGCGCTGCTAGTATTCTGAAGAACGTGCATAGCCTGCATGTTAGAATGAGGAAGCACAGCGAAAACGCCTTAACGCTCGCAGAGAAATTTGAAAAGCTGGGTATTAAAGTTTATTACCCGGGGCTTGAATCGCACCGCCAGCATAAGCTTCTGAGATCTGTGATGAACGATAGTTTTGGGTACGGCGGAATGATGGCTATTGACGTTGGAACATATGAAAACGCGGCAAAGCTCATGACCCGGATGCAGGAAGAAAAAGTCGGCTACCTGGCGGTGAGCTTAGGATATTTCAAGACCCTGTTCAGTTCGCCGGGACACAGCACTTCATCTGAGATTCCTGAAGAAGAGCAGAAGGAAATGGGCTTATCAAGCGGACTAGTAAGATTCTCTATAGGTCTCGATAACGATATTAATATAGCGTACGAGAGAATAAAAAAGTGTTTGAAAGAGATTGGGATGCTATAACCCTGTTCCCGCGAAAGCGGGAATCCAATTATTCTCATGAAAAGCAAATGAGATGTAATTCAGCTTTTCAAGGTATCTTAAGCTGGAGCTTGGGACACAGGAATAAAAAGAAATAGGATGATCGCTTAACTCAAAACGTTACCTCACCCCCCAACCCCCTCTCCACATGGAGAGGGGGCGCCTGCAAAGGCGAGGGTGTGGTAAGGACGAGCTAAAAGTGTTTAAAAGAAATAAATATCATTAACTAAAAAGGAGAAACGAATCTATGGAGATGGAAAAATTCAGTTACGATAATAAGATTGTGAGGGATTTTGCCATAGCCACCCTGGTGTGGGGTGTTGTGGGTATGCTAGTCGGCGTTCTTATCGCATTCCAGATATTCAATCCCGTTTTGAACTTCGATACGCAGTATACGACCTTCGGACGAATCAGGCCGCTTCATACAAATGCAGTAATCTTTGCTTTTATTGGCAACGCAATGTTCATGGGAATATATTACTCCTTGCAGAGGCTCTGCAAAGCGAGAATGTTCAGCGATTTTTTAAGCAAGGTTCATTTCTGGGGCTGGCAGTTTATTATTTTATGTGCAGCATTGACCCTTCCTTTAGGTATTACAACCAGCAAAGAATATGCGGAGCTCGAGTGGCCCATCGATATACTAATCGCGTTGGTGTGGGTTATTTTTGCAATCAACCTGTTCGGTACTATCGTAAAGCGCCGCGAGAAGCATATGTATGTTGCTATCTGGTTTTACATTGCGACCGTGATAACGGTCGCCGTGCTGCACATAGTTAATTCTGTTGAATTCCCTGTAACTCTTTTCAAAAGCTATTCGGCTTATGCAGGAGTTCAGGACGCTTTGGTTCAATGGTGGTACGGGCATAATGCCGTGGCATTTTTCCTGACCACGCCATACTTAGGGTTGATGTATTATTTTCTTCCTAAGGCGGCTAACCGGCCGGTTTTTTCGTATAAGCTATCCATTGTGCATTTCTGGTCGCTGATTTTTATTTATATCTGGGCGGGGCCGCATCACTTGCTGTATACAGCTTTGCCTGACTGGGCGCAATCGCTTGGCACTGTGTTTTCAATCATGTTAATAGCTCCGTCATGGGGAGGTATGATAAACGGCCTACTTACATTGCGGGGCGCATGGGACAGGGTTCGCGAGGATCCCGTGTTGAAATTCATGGTTGTGGCGGTCACAGCATACGGTATGGCTACATTTGAAGGACCAATGCTTTCTCTGAAGAATGTAAACGCCATCGCTCACTTCACCGACTGGATAATTGCGCATGTTCATATAGGCGCACTTGGCTGGAACGGATTTATGATATTCGGTATGCTTTACTGGCTGTTCCCGAAAATGTTCAATACATCATTGTATTCTAAGAAGATGGCTAACGCTCACTTCTGGATTGGCACGCTGGGAATTATTATTTATGCGACTGCCATGTACTGGTCGGGCATCACGCAATCATTAATGTGGAAACAGTTCACGCCGGAGGGAGTTCTTCAATATCCAAACTTCCTTGAAACGACAACGCAAATTATTCCGATGTATTTGATCAGGGCGATTGGCGGTTCGCTTTACTTTATAGGCGCGCTGATGGGAGTTTATAATCTGATAAAGACGGCTAAGCAGGGAAGCATGGTTGCAAACGAGCCTGCAGAAGCTCCGCCGCGGGAAATTATAAACGATAGAATGACAAGCGGTAAAAGACACAGGTGGCTTGAGAAACGGCCGATGCAATTTGCGGTACTGGCTGCTGTTGTGGTTTTGATAGGCGGTCTTGTAGAAATGATACCGACGTTTTTGGTTAAATCTAATATCCCGACAATATCAAGCGTTAAGCCTTATTCTCCGCTTGAGCTGCAGGGGCGCGATCTATATATAAGAGAAGGCTGCAATAACTGCCACTCGCAGATGATAAGGCCGTTCAGATCTGAGACTGAGCGTTATGGGGAGTATTCAAAAGCGGGCGAGTTTGTTTATGACCACCCGTTCCTTTGGGGATCAAAACGAACAGGGCCCGACCTGCATCGCGTTGGTAAAAAATATCCGAACGTGTGGCATTACCTGCATATGGATGACCCTAGGCAAATTTCTCCGGGCTCGATAATGCCGCGATATCCATGGCTTATCACGCAGGACCTGGATATTTCAACAACGTCTGAAAAGATAAAAGTTATGAGGTCGTTAGGAGTCCCGTATCCATTGGGTTACGAAGAATCTGCCACGCAGGACCTTGTTAAGCAGGCTCAGGATATTGCAAAGGACCTCCAGAAAAATGGGGCAGCCGTCGACGAGAATAAAGAGATCATAGCTTTGATAGCTTACCTTCAAAGACTCGGCACGGATATAAAAGGCGAAGCGCCGGCTGATAACAAACCTTCCGAGAACAAACCCGCTGAGAATAAGGGGGGCAAATAATGGAACAGAATGTAATTGAAGCCATTGATGGTATTTCCGCGTATCCGATCATTTCGCTGATAATTTTTGTGCTGTTCTTTACCGGCATAGTTATCTGGATGATGAAAGCCGATAAAAACCATTTAAAAAAGATGGGCGAAATGCCGATCGAAGATGATAATTTTTATAAAGAACCTGCGGAGGGAAAAACTCTATGAGATTATTAAAATATCCTGGAAAAATCTTATTAATGTTGGCGCTCTTTTTGGCGCCATTAGGAACCGCGCTTTCACAATACGCGCATCCTCCGGGAGCTGAGCAGAACATGGAAGAATATTCAAAACTGGCGGGAGCGGTTGTGTTCCTGCTGGTGGCATTTCTATTTATTCTTTTCTTTGTCCTTTCAACTCCGAAATACAAATATTCATATGAGAGAAAAGCAAAGAAAGTATCTGCGTTTAAGAAATTCAGGCAGCGTATAACGCAGGCCGTGCCGGTTGAAGCTGAGCAGGATATTGTGCTTGACCACGACTTCGACGGGATCCGGGAACTTGATAACAAAATTCCGCCATGGTACAACTTCTTATTCTATGGTACGATCGTTTTCGCTATAATATATTTCTTATCTTTCCATGTATTTGGAGTCGGGAAGCTGATGACCGATGAATATGCAGATGAAATAAGAATTGCACAGCAGCAAAGAGACGAACTTATAAAGACCGGGGCATTTGTTAATGAAAATACTGTGACATTATTGACCGATGCGGCATCGCTTGAAAACGGGAAATCGACATTTATGAATAATTGCATACCCTGCCACGGACCGAATGGCGGCGGGATAGTCGGGCCGAATCTTACAGATGACTACTGGATACACGGCGGCGGAATAAAAAACATTTTCACCACAATTAAATACGGCGTGCCTGTAAAAGGTATGATAAGCTGGCAAACCCAATTGAATCCTAAAAAGATGCAGGAAGTTGCAAGCTACGTTATTTCGCTTCACGGCACAAAACCCGAAAACGGAAAGCCGCCTGAAGGACAGTTATGGGTGGATAGCTCGCAGATTAAACCTTTAGGCGATTCACTAAAGACGTCATTGAAAAAAACAGACAGCACAAAAGTGGATACAACTAAAAAGGTTACAAAGTAAAATATGCATATGAGCGCAAAAGAACTGCCTGAAGCAGAGCAAACATACAGGGATTCGCTTGGTATTGTAAACAAAGAAGGCAAGCGAAACTGGATATATCCTAAAAAACCAAAAGGCAGGTTCTATAATGCCCGCTCATGGTTCAGCGTTCTGTTGCTGGGCATTCTGTTTGTGACGCCGTTTATTAAGATAGCGGGCCACCCGTTTATGATGTTCAATATTGTTGACAGGAAATTCATTCTGTTCGGGCTTGCTTTCGGGCCGCATGATTTCTACCTGTTTGCTATCGCGGTTATATCTTTCATAGTCTTCATAATTCTCTTCTCTGTTATTTTCGGAAGGATATTTTGCGGATGGGCATGCCCGCAAACAGTCTTTCTGGAAATGGTGTTCAGAAAGATTGAGTACTGGATAGAAGGGGATCATTTAAGCCAGAAAAGATTAGCCGCTGCTCCATGGTCAGGCGGAAAAATATTTAAGAAGGGCTTTAAGTGGAGCATATTTTTTGCCCTCTCTGTGATAATTGCTAATACGTTTTTAGCGTGGATAATCGGGACCGATGACCTGTTCAAAATTATTACTGAACCGGTTTCAATGCATAAGGGCGGCTTTATTGCAATGCTGTTATTCTCGGGAGCGTTCTATTTTGTGTTCGCATGGTTCAGGGAGCAGGCATGTATATTGGTTTGTCCGTATGGGCGCTTACAGGGCGTTTTACTTGACCAGAAATCGCTTGTTATAGCTTATGATAATGTCCGCGGCGAACAACGCGGGAAGCTAAAGAGGAATACCGAGCGCGAGCTTGGCGATTGCGTTGATTGCGGCGAATGCGTTAGTGTTTGCCCAACCGGAATAGATATACGCAACGGCACGCAACTTGAGTGCGTTAACTGCACAGCTTGTATTGACGCGTGTGATGTTGTTATGGATAAAGTCGGTTATAAGCGCGGGCTGATCAAGTTTGCATCATCTGAGCAGATCAAAACTCGTTCTAAGTTCAAAATATCAGCAAGGGTGATTGGATACTCGGTTGTGCTGGTATTGCTGTTAACCGTTTTGACGATACTGGTTTCAAACCGCAAGCCGATAGATGTGACTATACTCAGGAGTCCGGGCATGCTGTTTCAGGAACAGCCGGGCGGTATGTTAAGTAATCTATACAGCATCAAGCTAGTGAACAAAACTTTTGATGAAGCTAATATCACGCTTAAGCTAGGCGGCGCGGATGGTAAGATACAGGTTATAGGAAACGATATTAAAATCGAATCAAACGGCGTTGGCGAAGCGAAATTTCTTGTCCTGCTGCCTAAAGAAAAACTAACTAAAATGAATACTCCGCTTGAAATAGAAGCGCTCAACAATGGGCAGGAGATTGGGAAGTTTAAGACTACTTTTTTGGGAAAGATTGAGTGAATTCCCGCGAATGCGGGAATCCCATAGATTTAAAATAGGGATTTATATGTATTACGTTTACATATTGTGCAACAAAAAAAATGGCGTTTTATACACAGGTTATACTGACAATATAAAGCGAAGGATCTTTGAACACAAAAATAAACGTTTTAAAGGATTTACGAACAAGTACAATGTGGACAAATTGGTTTATTTTGAAACCATGTTTACGGAAGAGGAAGCGAAACTTAGAGAGAAAAGAATTAAAAAGTGGAATCGCGATTGGAAAATCAATCTCATTGAGAAAGATAATCCGGATTGGGCTGATTTGTCCGGACAATTTAGAAATAATGTAAACCATTTAGAAGAAATGGAGATTTTATTCGGAAAGAAATATGAAGGATCTTAAAAAAGACAATAGGATCCCCACTTCCGTGGGGATGAGCGCCAACAATGGGATCCCCGCTTCCGCGGGGATGAGAAGCAATAACGGGCGCACTTCTTCACGAAGCTTCTGGGGCAAAGGCATAGCCGCAACATATATAATCTTTGTCATAGTCACGCTCAGCATGACTTATGCCATGATGACCAAAGATGTTGATCTGGTATCAACAAACTACTATGAGAAAGAAATAAAATACCAGGACCAGATCAACAAGATAAATAACACTAAGAAGCTTGCCGAGGGCTTGAAATTTGAGCTTACGCCCGGCGCTGTCGTTTTTACTTTTCCGAAGTTGGGCGATATAACAGGTGAGTATACTTTCTATCGCCCGTCAGATTCGAAAAAAGATTTTAAGATTAAAATTCAGGCTGATAAAGATAATAAACAGGCGATAGATGTATCAACATTTCAGAAAGGTTACTGGAAAGTAAAGATCGAATGGAAATCCGGCGGAGTGGAATATTATAATGAGGAACAGATAATAATATGACCTCACCCCCCGTCCCCCTCTCCACATGGAGAGGGGGTGGCGCTAGCCTGCTGAAGGCAGGCGAAGCGACGGGGGTGAGGTAATCGATTGGATAAAGCAAATATCTTAATCTATCTGCGTCAAGTTTTTTCTTTTTATCAATATATGGAATTATTAACAGGATTTATAATAGGGTTATTCGGCAGTTTCCACTGCATAGGGATGTGCGGGCCGATTGCGCTTGCCTTGCCCACAGGCGGCGGCAATATTTTATTCGGCAGAATCCTATATAATTTCGGCAGGATATTAATGTACTCGGCGCTTGGATTTTTATTCGGGCTGCTGGGCAACAGGATCGCGCTATTTGGACTGCAGCAAATTCTCACGATCTCGCTTGGCGTAATAATTTTAACGCTGGCGCTTATGCCG
>CAZMRG010000059.1:11842-18356 GCA_964568655.1 uncultured Ignavibacteriales bacterium
ATGCTTGGAGCTACAATGATCGGGAGTTTTGTAAATCTGAAGATACGCGCTAAGCTGGTGAAAATGGTCCCGGTATTTACGGTTATACTTGCTGCGATATTTATTATGCGCGGATTGAATCTTGGCATCCCTTATCTAAGCCCTAAGCTTGCCGACAAGATGACTTCAGTTAAAGAAGAAATTATTTGTCATTAGGAGTGTCCGAGCAGCGCTCGGACTTACAAGTCACAGCGATATTTATTATGCGCGGATTAAATCTTGGTATCCCTTACCTAAGCCCTAAACTTGCCGATAAGATGACTTCTGTTAAAGAAGAAATCATTTGCCATCAAGACTGTAACTCGAAGCGTTTACCCGCCTTTGGAGGGCTGCTTCGAGTGTCCGAGCAGGCTCGGACTAACGATACGTAATAGTTAACTATTCACTACTCACTATTAACTATTATTTTAGCTTAAATACAAACGGCACCGTTACCCACACCTTGACAGGTTTGCCGTTCTGCAGGCCGGGAGTAAACTGAAGGTCCATCGACTTCCGGCTGACTTCTTCTGCAAAAACATCAGGCCCAATCACCGAACCAACTTTTATGACCGAGCCATCAGCGCTGACCAAGACTTTCACCGTCACTCTGCCTTCAATGCCCGCATCACGCGCCAGCTGAGGATACTCCATAGATGCTTTTACCTGTCCAAGGTTCACGCACTCCGGAGGCTTCTCGACTTCGAATGACTGGTACACCGTCTTTTCAGTTTCCTTAACAGTTTTATCTTCCTTAACTATTTTCTCTTCTATTTTTTTATCCTCAACTTTTACGTTTCCCGTAAAAGAAAACTTGCCGGTATCGCCTGTGCTTGAAACAGGGGTCTTTATCTCTTCTAATTCTTTCTGGGTCTTGATAGTCTGGATATCGGCTTTTTCTTTTGCCACAGGCTCTGGCGTTAATGCGCTCAAGTCCTTTGGCGGAGCGGTAAGTTCTTCTATCTTGGGCGGCGGAGTCTCATCTTCATTAGCTGAGGGCGGAGGCTCAAGGTCGGTCATAGATACGTTAATAATTCGCTGCTGCTGGTTCTTAAGGTTCTGATCGGCTGCAAGATTGACAAGGTGGTTTATTCCCATATAAGAGCCGATAATAATTAGATAAACAAGTACTGCTAATTCAAATCCCCGGCGTAAGTACTTCTGGTAAACATCCTTCAGTTCGTCGGTGAAACTGGAAGGCGCCCGCGCTGCAAATATTGCGGATTTCATTATACTACCCTCCTTTCAAAGATAGTATCCTTTTACAGGAGCTAAGCGGACCTGTAATACTTCAAAAGCATTTTGTTGTACAACTCTTCTAACTGGCGTTCGTCAAAAAGCGATTCAGCTTCATGGTACATTACATTTTCTTTCTTGTGGAACGAGCGCTCTACCAGGTCGGTTAAAGTAATTATCTCCGCTTCAATCCTTTCTTTATTCACATCCGCGTGTTCTTTTGTAGCCATCATATCAAGCGCCATGCTGCATAGTTCAAGAATTTCTGTGTGTTCAGTTTTCATAGCAGGCACCGATGACTGCTGCGGCAGCACTTCGTGCAGCTCAGGGAATAAAATATCTTCTTCCATCATGAAATTAAAACCAAGTCTCTTGAAGACCTTTGCCAGCAATTCTTTTATATCGCCGTATTTTTTATAATCAACTTCCTGCTTGCCCAAATCCAAAACCAGATTTTCCAACTCTGATAGCGAGATAAGGATTTCTTCATGTTCATATTCCAGCAGAGAAACCATATCGTAAAACTCTTCATTCTTAGTATGTTGTGTCATGGTATTCATTTTTAAGTTAATTATTAATTCAGAATTTCTTTGCTTATGTTCTTTAAACCAGGCGCTATTTTTCGCCCCAGCCGATCCATAGCGGCGTTCCTTCACCGTTTCGAAGTATCAGCGTTTTCCCGTCTTTAACAATTTCTGTCGCTATAATAACCTGCTTATCTTTAACTGTGACCCTGGAACCCGTCACTTCGACTTTATCGCCTTTTACAAATGTGAATTCTTTTTCTTCAACGTACCATCCGGGTCCGACGTGAACATAAATCGTTTCATCATCTGATTTTAATTTAAATCCGAGAATATAGCCGCGGGATTTTTCATTATAGCTTTTTTTTACCGAACTGATCTCGCCCTTAACGGTTTCAATGGTTTTTGCATCGAACAGTTTTCCTGATTTCTTAAATTTTTCTATATCCTGCGCTTTGATTGTGGATACAATAATAAAAAGCGCTGCAACCGATAGGGCTGCTAAGGTTATTTTTAAAAATCTCATTTCATGCTCCTTTCATACTGTTTCAATTTACATTTGAGTAACTAAACAGCGGATTAAAAACTTCATCCCTGCAAATGAATCCATTCCCGGCACTGCAGGCCATTTCATCGCGAACAACGCTTCCCATCGGGCATATCATAACGCACTGCGGTTCGCTGTAATAATCTTTGCACTCGTTGCACAGATCCGGAACCACGTAATATATCGTATCTGAATAGAAAGGATCTTTGAAAGCGGGCACATCATTGTACATAAAGGATTGGTCGTATTTTTTTCTCCAGTTGATGCCGCCTTGAAGGATAGCTCCGAACGGGCACTCGACCTTGCAAACTCCGCAATTGATACAATCGCCGGTAATTTTGAACGCCATAAGTTAAACCCTCCTTTATTAAACAGGGAAAATGTTAATTGATCTTTTCCCTCCGGGAATTGTTAATGCATAAACAGCCACATCAACCATAATGCGAACAAAAATAAACCTAGCACCAAGATTGTTATCTCGAATTTCATGTTATCCCAAATACCTGGCATTTTGAATGGTTTCATAATTGTTTGCTCCCAATTCTATATCAAAAATAATCTATTGTTCGGGCGAATACTATGACGCCTGTCAATTTCAGATATGATATTTATCATACATTTAAGAGGCTGATAAATAGGAGTTTATTGTTCTGAGGATTTGGAATTTAACAAAAAAGCCTGATTATCGCTAATCAGGCTCATTATAAATTAACCATACGTTATTGCTTAGCAGTTTCCAGCAGGCGCGGCATTTGAAGGATCTTAAATCGTCCTTCTTCGGCTTGTATCCAGCCGTTATTCGAAAAGTCTGATATTATCTTTGCCAGATAGTTGCGCGATGTTCCGGCAAGGCTTGCAAGCTCGTCAAGGGTCAAATCAATGTTAAGCATTTTATCTTCAGAGAGTCCGTAATCGTTGGCAAGGAAAGTAAGAAGCTCAGCAAAGCGCTGGTTAGCCGATTTCTCGCTTCTGCTTGAAATCTGGTTCTCTATCCTGTTTATCCTTGTACAAAGCGATTGCATTATCTGCAGCTTAAGGGCATTGTCGTTATTAATTATTCTCAAAAATTCTTCTGCAGGCACAAAACATACTTCAACTTCATCCATCGCTATGGCTGAGTTCCAATGTGTTGTATCATCTATCACAGCCTGCACACCCAGCTGTTCGCCTTCTTTTGCAATATGAAGAATTACCGGATACTCAACATTATTATGTTTGAGTATTTTAACTTTTCCTTTTGTTATGTGGTAGATGCCTTCAGGGCGTTCTTCTTCTCTGAATAGATAATCATTCTTAGCAAACTTCAAGTCTTTGTATCCCTTAGCATCTTTTACCAGGTCGCAGAATAATGTAATTGAACCTTTTGTTTTCATTTTGTACACTCTTTTAACTTCTATACAAAACTAACTGGAATGGCACAGAGAAAACAATGACTTTGGTCATAAAAGAATATGACTTTTGTTAGAGGACTGATTTTACTTGATTTTAGCTTAGAATTGAAGAAAATGTGATTTGCAGGGCTTAAAATTATGGAATGTTTTTCTATTTGAAGGCTCCCGGAAGCGGTTTAATCGTATACGTTTGCGGCTCTGAGCAGGAGGCTGTCGTTTAAAACTCGTATCTTTTTGCCCTTCAGGTCTATCATTTTTTCGCTTTTGAAATCTGATAGCACTCTTATGGCTGTTTCAGTAGCGGTGCCTGTAATGTTGGCAATATCGTCTCTTGAGATGAGAGCGTTTATGGTCTGGTTGTCGGTTTCCAGTCCGTAGAATTCTTTAAGCATAAGTATTGTTTCTGCCACACGCTCTCTTACCGGTTTTTGCGCAAGCTCGGTTATACGGTGCTCGGCGTCTTTTAGGTCCTGTGAAAGCAGCTGCATTACACGCGTTGATAGCTCGGAATTCGCCTGCAGCAGGTCAAAGAAAGTTTTCTTTGGAACCATACAGATAGATGAGTCATCCATCGCCATAGCTGAAGCTGAATACGAGCCGCCGCTTATAAGCGTTCTGTAGCCAAGGATATCGCCTTCTTTGGCGAGCCTCAGGATCTGCTCTTTTCCCTCAATTCCGGTTTGGAAGATTTTTACTTTGCCGCGGTTTATGCAAAACAAACCCTGAGGTTTGTTCCCTTCGAAGAAGATAAGCTGTCCTTTTTTATATATATTACAGGCCTTTTCCACATCCAGCTCTTTGAGCTGTTCATCGTCAAGATTGCAAAATACATTGCTTAATCTTGAGTTACACGATTCACAATGCGGCGTTTCAAAAAAAGGCTTCATCTTAGATTAGTTATCCTGTTGATTTTCAAAAAATCCCTACATATATAAACATAAATATAGCCAATAATGATTTAACATTAAAGTTAGACGAAATAATTCCATTAAACAGAGCGCAATTTCACACTGTTTATGGAAATATGCCGAAGTTTTGTATGCCTTTGATAAGCTTCTGTTTATTTTATAGTTCTAATGAACTTACTATAAACAGGATAAAGACGGAATATTTCAGTTTCCTTGCATACCATAGGAGGAAAGTTGCGTGAATTATCTGAATATAAGATAATCGTCCCGTCATTATTAAAGCTTACGCGTTTAATAAGGCCTATGGCGGTTTCAGGCTCCGTCTTGAAGCTGACAAGGCATATTGTCTGGTTCTTGATCGGGCCGGTCGCCTCTGAGCAGATAAGAATATCCCCCGGCAGAATAGTCTGCGCCATGCTTAAACCCTGGGCAATAACTCCAAACGGATTCAAAAGGCTTTTAATTCCGTCAAATTCGATATACTTATCGGGGTTAGCTGTAAACTCGACAGCCGGCACGCCGCATTGTACGTTTGCCACTACCGGGATCTGTATCGATTTTGCTTTGCCCCTGGGTTTATCGTAGGCAAGCGCCATTTCACCGAGCCCGCTTAAAAGCCAATTGATATTCAGTCCCGCTTCGCAAAGAGCTCTTAAGAGCTCAGAGCCCGGCATCCTGTCGCCGCGGAAGTAGCTGTAAATGCCTTCTTTCTGTACGCCCCAGATGCTTGCCAGTCCCGCAACGCCCCCGAAGAGCGTATCGGCCGCATGCCTTAATCTCGAGCCAAGTTCATTTTTATCCATTTGTTTTCTGTTTAGTTATAAACTTTTGTTTACGATTTGCCTTGACAAACCTAAACCATTGCTTTATATTTGCAGCGTCGTTATTTAAACGATTGTGCATGACAAATATAATACGTTAAACTAAAAGATACAATATATAAACCCGTAAATTTTAAAATCCGGCTATCATGTTGATACCAACCGTTGCAGATCTAAGAGAAAGAACAAAGTTCCGCCCGGAAATTACCGGCAGGCGATGCGATAAAATAGTTGAAATTAGCGCAGATTTCATCATTTTCAGGGATGATATAGGTTATTTGCAACGCATAAACGCATGTTTTGTGCCTTTTTGGGGCAGGGATATTTATGCCGAAATTCTTGCAGATTATTTTAACAGCTCCGGCTTAAAGGTGAATAATCCGCGGAGAATGGAATATTTTGAAGAAGCAAAAAGCTATATAGACCGAAATGATTATATCAGGTTCTGCAACGATAACAAAAACAGGTGGGTGAGATCAATTTATAATTTTCAATCAGCAATTGACAATCAGTAATTGAAAACAGACGTATTAATAAATTAACTAATTTTAAAAAAAATTAACTATTAACTGAATTATGGACTGGCATAAAATTAAGAACGCTTATCCTGATACATGGTATGATCTGGTCGATTTCCTTGCCGACCCCGGAATATACAGAGAAAGACGGATAAGGATTGAAGGTAACACAGTTGCCGCAGATACAAAAGAAGCAGATTCAGACGGCTGGTATGAAATTGATACGCTTCATCAAAGGGACCTTTACGAGTTCTTTGAGCAATATGGAATATTTGTCGTAATTCTATATGATGAATGGATAGGATATTTCAACTATGAACTGTATTCACAGGCGGGCAATGTGATATCTCCCAAATTCCAATCGCGGAAAGAAGCTGAAACCGCCGCATTCATGAAAGCATTTGTAGCGCTGGAAGAACAGGTATGCGTATAACAATTACAAATTACTAATTACAAATTACGAATGAGAAAAACTACGAAAAAAGTAATTAAAAATAAATTTGATTACAAAATGGCGGAAACGCTGGCAAGGATTTTCTGTACAAAAGAAG
>CAZMRG010000060.1:0-4488 GCA_964568655.1 uncultured Ignavibacteriales bacterium
ATATTCCACCTCCCCCTACCCCCTCCTGTCAGGGGGGACGAAAAAAGACTACGATTTTTTGCATGTGAGAATTACCAGCCGTGACTGATACCTGCCTCTGGCATGGCTGCAGGCAGGTTGCTATTTTTATAAGATGAAGTTCTCTTCAAACTTACAAGTTCTTTTCTGTTTTTTCTATTAACGGGATATTATTAGTAATTAGTCTTTAGTCATTTGTAATTACTAAACATTTTTTTCTCAACTTCATAAAACTTAAAAGCTTAATACTGAGCGTTTAATTTCGCCATGCGCCTCAAATTTTAATATTTTCATGTCTTAACCGCACCCGGAATCTGAAACAAACGCGAAAATATTTCTTTGTGCATATTGAATTATTATTCTATTTTAGTATGAATGAAAATGAAGAATTATAAAAAATACATCAATATTTCGCTAATTTTACTCATTTTTGGGCTTTTTACTGCTGCATCACACGCTCAAAATGTTTCTGAAAAATTACTGGTTAATTTCCCGGATGGCGATATTCCGAATTCCTATTATGTGAAATATGATAAATTGACGGGCGCTTATGCTTATTCCAAAGTTGATACTACAAACAGCGGCGCAAGGCTTATAACCGCCAAAGGCACATCCGCTCAATATTACGGAATTAATGTGGTTAATACTTTTTTCGATAGATCGGGAAATGTTTATTGCGCGGCTTATAATTATTCAGATAAAGATTCCACTACTACTTATTATCTTTTAAAGAACGGCGAACAGGTTTTCACCTGCGAAGGATTAACAGATAACTGGGTTGAACGAAACGGGACGCTGTATTTCAAGATGAGGGAAAACCATAAAGAATATTTTTCAATGCTGGATCTCTCTTCGGGCGCTATCACAAAGGGCAAAGCATACGATACGATTTTCTATATGTATTACCTCCCCGATAACCCTGAGGTGGAAGGCGACCCGCCGCCGTACCCGGGGTTTACTCCCGGCGGGAAATATTATTACGGCGCTATACTCGACGGAAAAAGATTTATTGTAATCGACGGCGTTGAACAAAAAGCGTACTCCGATATCGATTCTTACAACACTGCTTTTGATAAGAACGGAACTCTGGTTTATGTTGCAACCGACGAAGGGAGCTTAAATGATTACGACCACCCCGTAAATGAATTTATTGTGCAGGGAGATAAAGAATACAGTAAGTTCAGTTACATTTACGGGCCTATCAATTTTTACAGCGGAAATATTCCATATTACATTGGCGCCCAAAAAATTTCAAGCTCTGTTTCTTTGATGAAAGCTATAGGCGGTTCAACAGAACTCAGTAAAAGTTACAGCGGCGTTTCTGAAATTCAGTATACCGCTTCCGGCAAGCTTGCTTATACCGCGTCAAACGATCTGGGAAACGGAAAGATTGAAAGTTACATTATTGTCGACGGCAAAGAATCACAAAAATATGATAACGTATTCAATTTAACATTTGACGGAGACACACCCGTATTTGTTGAAACCAAAGGCGAAAAACAGTTTGTTGTTAAAGGCGATAAAAAGATCAGCGAATCTTTTCAGAGTATCAATTTTTATCGGCTGTTTAAAGACGGGACTTTATATTATGTTGCATATAACATCGGCGATAATACCCCCAATAAACCCGATGAGAACTATGTTTTCATCGGCGATAAGAAACTTGGTCCTTTTGTATCAATATCAAACGGGCACGAAGCTGATGACCCGAATATAATTGTCGATTCAACGGGCGGTTACATATTTGCCGGCTCCACGCTGGTAGATAAGAAAAACAATACTTACAAAGAAACCGTTTACTGGCTAAAAGGAAGATCCGGACCTTTTGACGAGGTTGAGAACATTGGTCTCTGCAACGGCAAAGCAGTTTTTATGGGCTACAAGTTTAGCGATAATGACGAACATCCCTCAAAGGGAAAGCTCAATATAGACGGCAAAGATGTTGGCGGTTTTTATGATAACATCTCAGATTTCGAAATGAATGCCAAAGAAAACAAAGTGAGTTTTATCGGCGTAAGAGACGGATCAGCCTATTACGTGGAAGTGAAATTGTAAATATATTTGTTTTTATTTTTATGGGGATAGTTCCCGAACGAGCCGCTAATTATCAAAATTGAAATTTTTTACCAAGAATAAATTAAATAACAATAAAATTAAAATGAACAAAGTATTATTTTTCTTTTTCGCGCTGATCGTTTCACAGGCGGCATTTGGACAAACCGTAACCGAGAAGCTTATTGTAAAGCTCCCGGCTGAAGATGTTAGCTCGGGCTACGATGTGAAGTATGACAAGAACACCGGCGAGTATGCATACCAGCATTATGATACAACCACAAAAATGGCGTACATGATAACGCCTAAAGGCAAAACCGGAAATTACGGCGGAGTCAATTCGTATAACGCTTATTTTGATAAAGACGGAAATGTCTATTGCGCGGCGTACAATACAAAGAATGACACCGAGTATACGTATTTTCTTTTAAAGAATGCCGATGTTATCGGAACATACGATTTCATAAACGACAGCTGGATAGAGCATAACGGCTCGCTTTATTTTTCGGTGAAATCAGGAAGCAAAACTTCACTGGCCGCCCTGGATCTTTCAAGCGGTGCGATCACCAAAGGCGCAGCTTATGACGACATCATGTTTGTTTATTATCCGCAAACAGTATCCGAAGGCGAACCGGTAGGATATCCCGGATTTACAACAGACGGGAAACCGTATTACGTAGCTTCAGATAACGGCAAAAAGTTTGTTGTAATAGGCGATGAAAAGCAAAAAGAATATGTGGATATAGATTCATATAACTTTATGCTTGATAAAAACGGGCAGCCGGTCTATATAGCTAACGATAAAGGCGGCATGTATGACGATTCTACGCTCGGTTCAACTTTTGTGGTGCAGGGAACCAAAGAATATAAAAAATACGATTACGTTTACGGCCCGATAACGTTTGATAACTCCAACAATCCTGTTTACACGGCCGGATTCAAATCGAGCAACACAAGTATTTATCCCCAGGTTTTAGTTGTCGGCGATAATGAAGTCGGGAAAAAATATACTTCGGGTATTTCTTACCAGCAGTTTACGCCGGCAGGCAAGCTGGTTTATGTGGGCAGCACTTATGTTGATACAACAAAATCTTACAGTTGCCTGGTTATGGACGGTAAAGAAGGGAAGAAATACGATAACATAGCTAATCTTACCATCACTCCAACCGGTCTTCCGGTGTTTGTAGCGACCGAAGGCACGGACCAGTTTATTATGAAAGGCAGTGAAAGTATTTCAGACGAGTGTCCGGCGATAGTTGAATTTAAAATTCTCCCGAGCGGAACTCTGTATTTCACCGAAGCTAAGTACGGCGATTATAGCAAAGGTACATCGGATAAATATTACGTTCACATTGGCGACGAAAAATACGGTCCGTATGAAATGATCTCTTCCAGCGACGCTGGAACCGAAGGCGGCATGTATGTCCAGACCGATAACACCGGAAACTTTGGATATGTTGCCTCGAAGCTGGTTGATAAGAAAAACTACATTTACGCTTACACAGGTTACTCTAACAAAGGTAAATCCGCAGCGTTCGATAATATTGATAACGCAAGATTACTGAACGGTAAATTTTATTTTGCAGGTTCAAAAATTACCGACAGGCAAAACTACACGCAGAAAACAAAATTCTACTGCGACTTCAAGCCGATAACAGACGAGTATGATAGCTTTGTTTCTATCGATTCCAATTCGCCAAAGCCGGGCGTATTAGCCTTCACCGCTTCAAAAGGCGGCGAAATTTATTACGTGGAAGTAAAGTACTAATAGTTGTTTTTGTAGGTCAAAGGCATGCCTTTGACAAAAGTTGATCAGGAAAAAAATAAATAAGGGGCTTAACGCCCCTTGTTTATTTTATCTTGTTCTTTCCCTGTAGCCGCAGGCTTTAGCCTGCGTTAGAAGTTTGTTTAAATTTCGCAACCTAAAGGTTGCCTGCCTGATGCAGGCAGGCGGTTACGAGTTTTTTTATTCTTACTCGTTTTTTGCTATCTTTAATCTTTAATCTGACAAATTTGATGAATTTGATGAATCTAATGAATCCCTCATCCCTATCACGCTGAACATCCGCCCCGATCTTTCCTTATCGCGCCTGTATGAATGCAGGTAATCAATTTCAGCGAAAGAACACTTGCGCGAATACTCAATTTGATCTGCCGCTACTCCCGCCGCTTTCAGCTGCTCCAGTACGTTTGCAAGTATATTCACATAGTAACGCTCATCGCGGATCTCAACATACTTAGGGTCAAACATCGCGGCAACGTCTTCGCCTACTTCAAAATGCTTTGAGCTTATTCCGGGACCGATATAAACAAGAATATCTTCCGGCATTGAGCCGAATTTTTCTTTAAATATCTCAAGCGCTTTGCCTGCGATATTCTTTTCAGTCCCCCGCCACCCGCTGTGAATTGCCGCGCAGA
>CAZMRG010000060.1:4588-6253 GCA_964568655.1 uncultured Ignavibacteriales bacterium
TTGCCTGCGATATTCTTTTCAGTCCCCCGCCACCCGCTGTGAATTGCCGCGCAGACTTCTTTTGATTTATCGTAAATTAATACAGGAAAACAATCCGCGGTACTTACGACAAGAAATACGTTTTTCGCCTGAGTTATAAGCCCGTCCGTATTATCATAAAATCCGGGCTTGTTGATTATCTGTATATTTGATGAATGTACCTGGTGCGGTACCGCAAGCTGTTCTCCCGTAATGCCAAGCGTGCCAAAAAATGCTTCGCGGTTTGCTTTTACGTTTTCGGGGCTATCGCCGATTTTCGAACTCAAATTATTAAAAAACGGCGGCTCGTTTATCGCGCCTATCTTTGTGCTCATTCCATGTATCAAGCTCTGAAATGATGAGAGTAACTTAGAAGTAATTATTTGCGGCTTAGTTTTCTTAGCGGGATGAGCCTGTTCATGATTTATTTCCATAGAATCAATCAGCTTTGCCCTGAAATTATTTTCTTCCCAGTCGTTGAGCTTTAAGCAAAGCTCGTCGTACATCGATTTTCGCTTTGATTTCAAATCGGTTATTATACTTCTCAATCCCGCAACTGAAACCCGCTCCTTCAATACCTGCACTGTTGAATTGAACAGCGTCATTTCCTTAACCTGTAATTCTATCTCCGGTATCATCACGTCGGCATCATGGATCTCGCCCATCAGCTCGACTGTATTTTTAATTTCATCAAAACATATTTTGTAAGCGTCGCTTTTAAAAGCGGTCTCGCCGAGTTCCATCGCGTACCTTAGCGGTTTGCCCGTAATGCGCATTGCATGAAGTATATCCTTTGCAAGCGGCCTTGACGTAACCACTTTCTTGAACTGCATTACGTCGTCATACATTAGCGGCAGTATGTGCTGCAGATTTTCCCTTAACGATCTTTTATTTTTTACGGGATATGATCTTTTCATTACGTCTCCAGCGCCGATTCCAGAAACGTTTCGAAATTCTTTTTGTAATCTATCCTGTTAAGATAATTTAAGGTCTTAACCAGCATTTTTCGTTTTTCCGTCCGCAGCGCTTTTTGCCGCGCAATAAGAAGTTCAAGCGCTTTTATGTCTTTAGCGTTAAAGCCCTCCCTGAATTTTTCAAGCTTCTGGATAAAAACATCGAAATTGCGCACTTCGCCCAGCGCCCTGATCAAAGTCCTGATCTGAACATACTCAGCCCTGAATTTCTTTTGCGGGAACGCCTCGCGGAATATCTTTAGCGCCGCCTGCACCCTCCGCGACGAAACGCGCATGCTGTGAAGGAATTCAATATCCGCGCCTGCAATCGTTCCTTCCTCATACGAGATCATTTCGCCAAATCGTGCGCGCAGTATCTTCCCGAGACACTCGCCCAGCGGCTCATCCGGATTCAGATCCGGAATTTTCCATGCCTTTGCCATATGTCGTCCTGAGCGGAGTCGAAGGACCCGCTCTATTTATTTTCCGATTGAGCAGTTGTACAATCTTTATCCAAAGTAATAAATTCAATCCTAAATTCTGTAATTGCCACGATCTTTAGGTAGTGGATTAATTAACGGACAAACCGGGACTTTAGCCCCTAACTTTTATTTGTTACCGGCTAAAGCCGTGATTTGCAAACCAAGATCCCCGCCTGCGCGGGGATGACATAATAATGGTTTATTCCGCAATC
>CAZMRG010000060.1:6353-17068 GCA_964568655.1 uncultured Ignavibacteriales bacterium
TCCGCAATCCGAAATCAAAAGATTTGTTTGGCTATACGATACGTTCCCACATAAGCATCAACCGAGTGCTGTATTGGCTTCGAATATCCTCCGCCAAGTCCGATCGAAACCGGTATATCGCGCTTTTTGCATTCGCTCATTACAATTCTGTCGCGTTCCATCAATCCTTCTTTTGTAAGCGCCAGTCTGCCCAGCGAATCCTCTTTCAATGGATCAACTCCCGCCTGGTATAAAACTAAATCCGGCTTAAACTCAAATACCGCAGGAAGGTGTTTATTGAGCTGCTTAAGATACTCCGCGTCATCCGTATCATCCGCAAGCTCAACATCAAGCGATGAAGGCACTTTTGTGAACGGATAATTCTTTGCGCCATGCATACTGAAAATAAACACATCGGGATTGTTACCAAGTATACCCGAGTTACCGTTGCCCTGGTGAACGTCTAAGTCGACTATCGCCGCGCGGTGGATGAGCCCGCTTTTAATGAAATTAAGTATCACCACCGCAAAATCGTTAAACACGCAAAATCCTTCGCCGTGGTCGCCAAAAGCATGATGCGTTCCGCCGGCCAGATTCCCGCCGAATCCGTTTAAAAGCGCTTCACGCGCTGCGCCAAGCGCGCCGCCAAGCGATGCAAGCGAACGGTAAAATAATTCTTTGCTCCATGGCAGCCCGATGCGCCTGATTATTTTCGGGTCAATTGTTCCCGATTCAAACGAATCATAATACCCGGCGCTGTGCGCCGCTGTTACCATTTCTCTTGTTGGCAGCTCAGGTTCGAACATTTCATCCGCGCAAAGTATTCCCTGTTTCAGCAGTTCCATCCGCACAAGAGCGTATTTTTCCATCGGGAATTTATGCCCTTCGGGAAGCGGAACCGTATAATGGTCGGAATAAAATACTTTCATTTGAACAAAATTACTTATTCATCTATTGACTAGAAAGTCAGAGAACCCCAATAAATAAAAAAAGGGGGTTTAATAACCCCCTTCAAAAAATATCTATCTGAATTTAAAAATGCCTTCTGTGGTGCATACGGCGATGTATAATTCTTCTGTGAATTATTCTGCGCCTGCGCCTTCTGTGATGGCCGCCTGTGACCCTCGGCAGAATTTGCATTCCGGTTATTGCTATCGGCGCTGTCTGGGATGCATAAATCTCTTCTGCAGGAAGAGCGTCATAAATACATACCGAAAAGATCACAATAAGAAGCGCTTTCATTATCGTGGATTTCATATTACTCCTTTTTTAGTTTTTGTAGCACAACTATTGGACGTAATATACATAGAAATAGTTTAACTATACAAATAACCGGTAAATTTTCCGCGTTATTCCTTCTTTTTCAGGTAAACGGTGTAACCCAGCTTAACCCAGCGGCCTTTCATGACTTCATCATTGTCCACATTCACACAATCGGAACCCAGATCTGTCAGTATTAGATGTATTTTCAGTTTGTAACCTTTCGGGCAGTCTTTCTTATGCATTTTTTCGAGAACCTTTTTATAAGCCGCAGCCGCTTCAATAATGTCCCAGCTTTGCAGATCCAGCGATTCAAGCAGCAGGCATTGTTCATGCATTTGTAAATACGCGATCTTTCTCAGCCCGCTCTGCCCGTCTTTTCCTTCCGCCATAGTATGTCTCCTTTATTGTATATACCTATACAAACATACTGACAATTTTCCGTCAATAAAATTCAAAAAAATCCTCTGTTTGGGCAAAAGCTGGCGGGTTCTTACAAATTAACCCCGTGCGTCCCGGGAGAAAGCTATAATTTTACATATCAAAAAACCCGTTTGAAGCGTAATTTTGTATATACTTTTCATCAGGTGACTTTTAATAAATCTAATCAATATGGATAAAACAAAACAAATACAGAACTGCGAACGTTTTAAAAATTTGCACTTAAGAGACGGTTTGTTTATACTGGCTAATGCGTGGGATGTTTCAAGCGCGCTGGTTTTTGAACAAGCTGGCTTCGAAGCCGTGGGTACCACAAGCGCCGGAGTTGCCGCTACATTGGGACTCCCTGACGGTGAAAAATTAAGCATAAAAGAAAATCTGGAACTTATTGAAAGGATATGTTCAAAAGTAAAAATTCCGGTGAATGCCGATATTGAAGCGGGCTATGGCGATACCATCCCCGAAATCCTTAAAAACGTGGAAAAGTTTATTGATGCAGGGGTAGCGGGCATTAACATAGAAGATGAGAACCACAGAAGAGAAGACGACAGGAATATGCTTTATGATATAACGTTCCAGTCTGAAAAAATTTCTGCAATTAAAGAACTCGCTAAGCTGAAAGGAATCCCGATAGTTATAAACGGCAAAACTGATGCATCATGGCTTTCTGTCGGGAAGGATAAAGCCGATATTATGAATAATACCATCAGGCGTGCCAACGCATATCACGAAGCAGGCGCTGATTGTGTTTTCGTTCCGGGGCTTCTTTCACCGGATGAGATACAAACTCTGATCAATGAAATTGATTGCCCCTTAAATATTGTGATAAAAAAAGGCGTACCGCCCGTCAGCGAGCTTAATAAAATGGGACTTAAAAGATTAAGCATGGGTTCCGGTCCGCAAAGAGCGATACTCGGCTTCACAAAAAAGATCGCAACTGAAGTTCTTAGCGAGGGAACTTATAATAATATAATTGACAATGAGATCCCCTACTACGACGTTAAAAAAATGTTTGGAGGTAAGTAAAAGTTAAGGAGTCATCATCCGATGACACACATAAACATACGACGATGGAAAAAAACAAAAGCGAGAACATATCAAATGAACCTGGTCAAAGCCCTTTTTCTCAGACTTTCTTCCATGGCACAAAGGCTGACTTAAAGATTGGCGACTTTATCGAAATTGGCCTGGACTCAAACTATGGACAAAAGAAAAAAGCGAAATATATCTACCTCACCGCTACTCTGGATGCCGCTATCTGGGGCGCTGAACTTTCTTTAGGCGAAGGACGTGAAAGAATATATTTAGTAGAGCCAACAGGCCCAATTGAGGACGATCCTAATTTAACCGACAAAAAATTCCCGGGTAATCCAACAAAGTCTTACCGCTCAGAACATCCTTTTAAGGTTGTTGGCGAGATTACTGTTTGGCAAAGTCACTCGCCGGAACAAATTAAAGCAATGAAAGGCGGATTATCAAAACTTAAGGAACAAGGTATTGACGCAATAGAAGATTGACGTCCCGCCTTCGACCACTGATTAACTGGCGCTGCAGCGATTTGCATTTATTGTAAATATTATTAATTTCTTTTATTAAACTGACGTATAAAAATATCCTTCGTATTAAAGATAAGAAATACTTAGCCCGGACATATGGAAAAAAACTCGGCAAGGCGAGCGTGAGCGGGTATTGCATTAAGTTCAAAACGCTAAAAGATATAAACACTGATATACTTGAAGCGGCAATACGAGATGGGTTTGAGACTTAGCGCCGAGGAGTAGCCTTATGAGTACCTGCGGTATATCCTTTGTTTCTTTGTGTCTTGGTGGCAGGTTTTCTGTTTATTGAAAAGCAGGCGGACACATGGCTCCGCCCCTACAGAAGATTTCCCTCCAAAGGCGGGTTTACGCTTCGCTCCAACTTAGGTGATAATATTATATTTTAATTCGCGCCGCAACGTGGAGTCGCCTGCCTGCTGCAGGCAGGTAGCGCGAGATTTCTCCGCGTTTCTCCGCGTGAATATAAAACGCAAGCTAAAGCATGCGGCTACGTTATATACTTTGTGCTTTGGCGGCGGTAATGTGTTTGATATTATTCAACATTTATCCGATGATTACTGGACCATTTACGCCGTTGTCGGCGTTATCACCGACAACAATATAATTTAGAGGGTATGGAGATGAAGGTAGTGCAACCACCTCCCCGGCGTCAAGGCGCTTTGTGCCCTCGTGACTTGGTGGCATGCTGTTTGTTATAATTACTCATCATTCATCCGATGACGCTGGAGTCATCGGATGATTACAAAACCATATAAATAAAAAAGGGGCGGTTAAGCCCCTCTTTTATTTTCTCCACTCAAACAAGATTATTTCTTCTTGTCGTCTTTTTTATCTTTGTTGTCTTTGTTATCGGCGTTCTTTTTTCCGTGTTTCCTGCCATGTTTGCGATGATGTTTCCTGTGATGTTTCCTGTGATGTCTGCGGTGATGCTTTCTTCCGTGCTTAGTCGTTTTTATCGGCTTCTCGCCCGGAGTCTTTTGTTCTTTTTTATCATCCTTTTGCTGAGCGTTAACTGTAGGCAAACCAAATGAAATGAAAGATGCGAATATTGCGATTAGCAGTATTCTGTTTATTACTGATCTCATTGTACTCCTTTCTGAGTATTTAGTTATTAATTGTACTTAATGAATATATAAAATGTTTCAATGAACTGATTTACTGGTTTTCATCTGTCACCCTTGGCAGCGCCCCATATTTGTCTTTTAATATATCATCGTAATAGTCCGCCTTCTTAAAAAGCGTCTTTATCGTCTCAAGCCCTGTTTCATATGTCAGATACTGATCGTATATAAAGGTCGAGAGTATTATATCCTGGTTATTTACGCTGAACATCATCCCTTCAAGCTCGTAGTTCTCTCTCAGGAGAAACTCGTACAGCGGGCCTATATTTGTCTTTGGAAGATAACATAAATAAGAATCAGTTACAATGAACCCGTTTTCGTTATAGTTAACAAATATCTTTGCGCTTCCTTCTTCTACTTCCCAGCTGTAGGGACCGCGTCTTGCAAGCTTAACGTCTTTGCCAAGCTGCTCTAAGATAGTTTCTATAGTAAGCTGCGCGCCTACAGGTTTATATTCCTCTTCCTTTTTAAGCGCGGGAAGTTCTATCTTTGCGCCGCAGTTCGGGCAGTACTCGCCGTCTATATTCTCAGGCGTAACTATATAAGAACACGAATAACATTTTATTACCGATTTTCCGAAATATTGTTTGTAATCGTTTAAGTCTTCCAAAAGATAATCTACCGGAAGCGCGAACCCGAGGTTATCTCCGCCTGCTATAATAAAAGTATTTACGCCCACTATTTCGCCGGATGAATTCACAAGCGGCCCCCCGGAATTACCCGGATTTATCGCCGCGTCGATCTGGATGTAATTCAGCCCGTTCTGCAAACGTTTCGCTTTCGATACAATTCCTTCGGTCGCGGTATAGTTCAATCCATACGGATGTCCAATCGCAATAACCGAGTCGCCGTCATGAACCGGGTGCCCGGACCCGAGCGCTAAACCCGGAAGGTCCGCGCCGTCAGGCACTCTTAAGAATGCGAGGTCATATTTAGTATCGTTAAAATAAACCTGCGCCATGGTTTTCGGCAGCGCCTTGCCGCTGATAACCACTTCGGAGTTGCCTCTTACTACGTGGTCATTGGTGATTATCAGGTTCTGGTCCTTAAGATAGAACCCCGTGCCCGTCCCCTGCGGCGTCGCAATTTGTATTATCACATGCTGATACTTATCTATTATTTCCTGTGCGTCCATTATTTTTTATTTTTATTAATTTTTTAAATTTTAAATCGCCCACTAATTACACGAACAAAAAAACGAATTTCTCGAATAATTATTATTATAGTTTCTTGTAATTTGCGTTTATTGTTTGTTTCAGGTTTCGAATTTCCTGTTTGTTTAGAATTTCGTATTTAGATATTTGATTTTCTCTTAAGTATTGTAGTTTAGATTCTGTATTTCGGTTATATATGTTCTCAAAAAGCTAATCATCGTATCAAATTTAAGATTCTCTGTTTTTACCGCAAGCTCGGGATATTGTTCCTTCCCGTCTTTTATGATCTTAGCTATATCGTCTTTTATTAACTGGTCGTTCAGTTTCTTATTCGTAAGGTCATAATAGACTTCCGTAAATCCAAAATCTGTAAAGAACTGCTGGTTTGTGCAGCGCAGCAATAAATGGAACAATTGCGCCGTCGGTTTTGGCAGTCCGTAACTGAAGAAACAATATGTGGCAAGATATTCGTATATGGTAATCGCGATATCCTCGTAGTTGTTATCAACATACCATTTAACATTGTTGATGTTATTGTTGAACACGTCAACAATCCCCTGGTGCGGCGTTGGATTTGCAATACCGAAAGTGGATCTTGTCCTGTAAATATCATGCATTATCTTTTCTTTCGGCTTCTGAAGAAGCTTCGCGAAGGCTTCTTTCATGTCTTTATTCTTTTGGGGGTACGGCTTGTTATCGCGCGCGAAATATCCCCAGCTTATTTTTTCAAGCTCGTCCATAAGCTTGCCTTCGGGAGTGATAAAGTAATCTATCTTATAAAGAAGGTCAAGAAGGAGGTAGGATATGCCGCCGGAGATCTGCTCCTGGTTAAGCGAATCTATCCGCGCGTTTGTATCCTCTATCCATTTTATGAAATATTTATACTTCAGCTCTTTTTCAGCTTCAGGAACTTCATCAACGGTTGCAGCTCCAAGCGATTTGAGCATAGCGAAATCATCCGAAAGCAGATCATCCTGCTTATCGGCGCGGGTCGCGACTTCTTTGAAAGCGTAATAAAGTTTCCTTGGCGGCCCGTCAGCTATAGATGAATCGAATTTGATAACTATCTTATTATCCTTCAAACAGAAACGGGAGTAATAAAGCTGGTAATTAATTTCCATAACGCGGCGCATGAACGCTACGCTTAACTTATCATATTGAGCGACAAAAGCTTCAGCTATTACTTTATTGTTAGCTATAGTTCCTTTGACCACCTGCGAGCCCTGCGGAAATTCAAAGTTAATGCTGTCCCCCGAGCGCGAAAAAGTCACGTTGTTCGACGCGTCGTCTTTCAGATAATTAAAAAACGCTTCGTAGCTATCCAGGTAATTTTTATCCTGGAAATCTTTCTCACATTTGTTCCAGAACTCAATTTTGCCTTTGGGCTTATAAGCGTCTGTAAATCTGCCGAATGTAATTGCCATAATGTTTTAATTTTGCGGCAGGGGTAAACCTGCCTTTTTGTTAAAAATTTAATGTTTCAGACAACTAAAATAGTCTGTATAAACACTTTAGTCAAAGTAAAAATCTGAATATTTTAAGGAAAAATTTCCCGAAATGTTTTAAAAACCCCGCCTTAAAATCAAGTGCAACCCAACTCAACCGTTTTTAGTCTTAATATAAGCAGTTAAAGAAAAGGCCTCTTTTTCAAATCGTTGGAGGTATGTTATAAACTGTTACACGCATGTTACTCTAATTTACATAAAACAGGAACAACCGGCCGCGAAGTTTGTTTAAATATGAAACGACGGGAACATCAGGAAAAAAAGAAAAAGAAAAGGAGTTATGAACATGTTTAAGAAAGTAAGTTTAAAAGCGGCAATTATCCCGGCAGCGTTGTTTGTTCTGATCTTCTGTAAAACGGCTTCCAGCCAGACGCTTGGGGTGCAATACAATAGCGGTTCGTTTTCTTTAACGGCGGTTGTCGGCTCAATATTCGGTTCTGACAGGTACGACCAGTATGGCTACGACTGCTACGGATACAACAGGGATGGATATAGCAGAGACGGGTATAATAGAGATGGTTATGACAGGGATGGATATGACCGCGACAGGCACGAACGCACCTACTATGATAACCAGAGGCGCGATAATGACAGAGATAGATATGACAGAAACACGGTTCTTGGCGACGACAGCCACATGTATTACAAAAGCGATAACGACAAACGCGATAACGATAAGTACAACAAAGAGTATAATAACCGCGGAAAACAAAAACGCGATAAAAGATAAGTTTCAAAATGCTCAAGTCAATTGAGCGATCTAATATTGAATCTGTAGTCAAATCATAATAACCGCAAGCGCCTGTCATGTTAAACAAAAAAGTTAACGTGACGGGCTCCCTCCGTTGAGGTCAAGCGGTCAAGCGGTTAAGCGGTTGACCGAAACTTGTCCTCGACCTGATCGGGGATCCCGCTTGCGGGATTATAATTTTAAACTAAGTGAATTACGAATTACCGGCGTTACGGGCAGGCAATTATCGGCGCCTCACATTCCATGATTTTTTTTGCGTTTGTCTGATTTACGAAAAACAGATATCCAGTATTTACAACAGTTTATCCTTTACCAAAATCACCCTTTCCGCTATGAAATAATAGTCCAATTATGCTTAACTTTATCCATACAAAAGTAGGGGTTTTGTCAGCTATGCATTCTCAAATAAAGACTCATAAAATATTTGATTGAATGTCATGAAAAACTCACGTTTCATTCACACACAGGTATTTATACTTATAGCTCTTCTATCACTTGTTTATTTCGCATGCGATGACGCAGGCATAGGGCCTCCCAAACCGCGTCCGTTTATAATTGCAGGAACAGTCGCAGGCTGGACTCCCCAAAGCAATGCTTTGGTCGCCCAGGCTGTCAGCATTTCCGGCGGACCATACACATTGGCAAGCAGCTCTATAGATACGGGCGGAAATTTTGGGTTCTTCCCTCCGCAGGTTGATGAATCAACATTATTCCCGACAGATTCGATTTTTAATTTGGTGTGCAACAGCGGGCCGGCATCATTCGCGCCGCCTAACGCGAAAGGAACTGTAATAAGCAGTTTCGCAGTCATTAACGGTTCCCAGCCGATTGGATATATTGACTGCAATAATTACAACCAGAGCGACCCGCGTAAAGCAGGCGACTTTGATGTGATATACGTTTTTGTAAACGAGAACGTAGCGGGCAATGGATTCAGGCTTTGCGGGAATGATACTGTCGCGGTATACGGCACAGCGCAGCTTGGCTGGAATAAAATATTCAGAGTGTACAAGAGAATCGATCCGGGAAGCACGACCATCGTGTATTATAATTCCTCGTTCGTAGGCGCTACATGGAAATACCACAGCTATTGAGAGGAATAAATTTAGGGCGAGCGAAACAATGCCTCTGAGAGCAAACGGATTTTGAATAATTTTTTGCTATTCATGGCTGAAGCATTTATTATTAGCGCGGATATTATTCTATGTAATACATCCTTCATTCGCCGCTTTTTTTATTAGCGCCCGGGTACTACACAAACGATACCCGCTTTATCCATAACAAAATCAAAGAAATGTAGTTAATTTTGAACAACAACCGGCAGGTAGCTAGTTGCCGGCGGTGCATTCTAGTATTATGTTATACTATTCCAGGGAATGTCATGAAAAACTCTATTTTCAAACGCTCAGGAGTTTTTATTATTATCCTTCTCCTCCCCGTAATTTATTTTGCCTGCGATGATGCCGGCGTTATTCCGGTTAAAGTCCCGCCATTTTGTATCACAGGAAAAATTGCCGGATGGACGGCCGGCGGCAAAATGTTATATGCCTCGGTAAGCAGCATATCAAGCGGCGCATATGTTTTAGCAAGCTGTCCCATTGATACTGACGGAAATTTCAGCTTCTGCCCGCCTTCGCTTGCTGACACGACTCTGTTCCCGCCTGATTCCATTTTTGACCAGGTTTGCAACGGCGGCCCGGTATCGTTCAATCCGCCTAATACGAAAGGCGCCCTGATAATCAGCTTCATTGTTTTTGACGGCGCAAACATGATAGGCGCGGTAGATTGCGATAACTACACTTTTGGGGCTCAGCCTCAAACCGGCGATTTCGATGTGCTGTATATTTACGTTAATAAAATGGTGACGGGCAACGGATACAGAAATTGCATGAGCGATACTATCGCATTTTACGGCACAGCCCAATCCGGCTGGAATAAAATTACCAGGGTATACAAGCGCGTTGATCCCGGAAGCTCTACAATTGTGTATTATAATTCGACATTTGAACATGCGGTTTGGGAATTCCACGGAAACTAAAAATTATTTATAGTGGCGCCATGTCCCGATTCATGCATCAAATAAATGAATAAATATTGTTAATTTTACTAAGCTTACCCGGAGGAATGTTGCCGGGGGATTGAATAAACATATTGCATTCTCAAATTGATTTTTTGTTAAACCTTTCTTTGAATGTTATGAAAAACTCCATATTCAAACGCACAGGCATTTTAATTATTATAGCCATCCTTGCGCTTATCTACTTTTCCTGCGATGATTCAGGCGTGGTTGCTCCCAAAACAGATACGCAGTTTTGTATAACCGCAAAGCTTTCGGGGTGGGTGCCCGGCAACAAAACGCTTTACGCGCAGGTTAACAGTAACTCCAGCGGTTTCTTCCGGGTGGCAAACTGTCCGGTCGATTCAGCGGGGAATTTTAACCTGTGTCTTCCGGACCTGCTGGATACAACATTGTTTCCGGCTGATTCAATTTTTTACTCGGGCTGCAATGGCGGAACCGTATCATTCATACCGCCGGATGCGATTGGCACGCAAATATTTAATTTCAGGGTTGTACAGGATTCCGTCGTTTGCGGAGCTGTTGACTGTAACAATTTCAGCCGGTATGATTCAATAAAAGCCGGGGATTTTGAAATGATGTTTATTTATGTGAATAAATTAGTCACGGCAAGCGGATACAAACTTTGCGATAATGACACGCTTGCATTTTCAGGCACGGCCCAGAAAGGATGGAATAAAATATTTAAACATTACACCAGGGTCGATCCAAACAGCCGCACCATATTATATGATATGGTTGAACCCCCCGGCGCAGTGTGGGAATACCACGGAAATTAAGCATTAGTAATTTCAAAATTCGATCAGCACAATAAATTTTACTTACAGGGCGTTCAAATGAACGCCCTTAATTTTTTGCCTTCTGCCTT
>CAZMRG010000060.1:17168-18261 GCA_964568655.1 uncultured Ignavibacteriales bacterium
TGCCTTCTGCCTTTTGCTTTTTCATTAATTTAAATAACTTTGCTCAAAAATAAACTAAGCCCGTAAATTAATTATATGGATTTTGGCAAAGTACCAAACGTTGATGAAGCTGATTTTACTTTTCCGCCGGACCACCCGGCTAACAAAAAAATTCTGAATAAGAAAGATTTTAATAAAACCAAGGTTTATGTCGGCTGCGCTAAATGGGGACGAAAAGAATGGGTCGGGAAAATATATCCGCCAAAAACTAAAGAAAAAGATTTCCTGAGCCATTATGTAAAACAGTATAACTGCATTGAGCTTAATACAACTCATTATAGAATTTATAAAGCTGAAGTTATTGAAGGCTGGCGTGACCTTGCCGGCCCTGAATTTAAATTCTGCCCGAAGTTCTATCAACAGATCAGCCATAGAAAACGACTGAAGGATTGCGAAAAAATTACGGAGATTTTTTATAATTCTATCTTCAACTTTAAAAATAATCTGGGAGATTGTTTCCTGCAGCTTCCGCCAAACTTTGCCCCTAAGAATTTTGAAATTCTGAAGAAATATCTTGAACAGCTTCCCAAATCACCGCATGTTTGCGTTGAGTTTCGCCACCCGGATTGGTTCAATGATAAAGGTGTATTTGATGAGACGTTTTCTATGCTTAACGAACTCAACATCGGCTCGGTTATTACCGATACTGCCGGCCGTAGAGACGTTCTGCATATGCGGCTCTCGAACAAAACGGCGTTTATAAGATTTGTCGGCAACAACCTTCACGCAAGCGACTTTAAACGAATTGATGACTGGGTGAAACGCCTGAAGAAATGGATGCGCGCTGGTTTGGATACGGTTTATTTTATGATGCATATGCACGATGAAAAAGACTCGCCTGAGCTCACCGCTTACACAATACAACAGCTTAACAAACACTGCAAATTTAACCTGCAGGAGCCGCAGTTTATAAAACCGGCGGAAGAAAACATTTCACGTAAGGGCAACCGCGCGCCGTAAAAAGCGCCTGATTTTAATTAAATTTCTGATACCTGTTTAATTTCTAAGTGTTTATCATCCGGGTAATGCTTAATATTATCCAGCAAATAATCGG
>CAZMRG010000061.1:0-2181 GCA_964568655.1 uncultured Ignavibacteriales bacterium
GATGTATGTGATAGGGTTGTAAGGTTCATAAAGTTTGTAAAGTTCATAAAGTTTGTAAAGTTTACAAAGTTCATAAGCTCCCGCTCTAACCCATGTTTTAAACTATTGATAATAAATAGATTACATTTCGAAACTAAACAGCCATTCTCTGATTTAACAGGTTATTGCTATTTCTATAAATTTGCTATTTACCTGTTTTCTAAATATAACAGGCAATTGCTGTTTTTGTATTGCTGATTATTTACCTGTTTAATATATTATGCGTATGGATCTCAGGTCTGAAATAATAAAATTAGCCGCTCGTAAAAACGGATTTACCTCCGCTGAAGCGATAAAGAGGACATCCTTCAGTAAAGCTTATGTACAGGAAATAATTCAACGGCTTGTTGATGAAGGCCTCCTGTACAAAACCGGCAGCACCAAAAATGCGCAGTACATCGAATCAACGCCGGAAAATATTTCGCGGCTTGGAAAAATAGCGCGTAAATACCAGAGAATAGCGAAAATAAGCGGACTTGAAGAACACATGGCCCTGGAGGATGTAAAACGAAAGCTTTCATTTCCCGAAGGGAAAGAAAACATCATCGCTATATTTGATTATGCTTTTACTGAAATGCTTAATAACGCTATTGAACATTCCGGTTCAGAAAAAGTTTACATTCTTGTAGAAAGGAAAACCGGAATATTAACATTCGAAATTCGCGATTACGGTATCGGCATCTTCAACAATATAAAAAATAAATTCTCATTTGAAACTACCGAAGATGCCGTTATGGAACTGACCAAGGGTAAACTCACTACCGCGGAAACAGGACATACCGGTGAGGGGATTTTCTTCACGTCAAAAGCCGCAGACACGCTGGTAATACAAAGTTCTGATAAAAAAGTAATTTTTAACAACATCCTGCAGGATATCTTTATCAGAACGATAAAGAATTTCAAAGGAACTAAAGTAAAATTTAACATAAGAGAGGATTCCGCAAAAGAACTGGTTGAAATATTTAATGAGTACGCCGGGATTGAATATTTGTTTGATAAAACTAAGATTCAGATAAATCTATTCTCCGGAGGCAAGAATTATATTTCGCGTTCCCAGGCAAGGCGGGCGCTTGCAGGGGCAGATAAATTCAACAGAATTGTTTTTGACTTTAAAGGTATTGAGATGATTGGCCAGGGATTCGCAGATGAAGTATTCAGGGTCTGGAAGAATGCTCACCCGAACGTTGAAATAAAAGTAGAAAACGCAAACGATGATGTGAAGTTCATGATAAAAAGAGCTGCAGGAAATTAAATAGAAATCTCTCCTATCAAATCATACTCTTTAGCTTCAGTTATGAGAATATTGGCAAAGTCGCCGATGCGGAGGTAAATATCTGAATGAGATTGCTTAGTCTGCCTGCGGCCGACTCGCAAAAATACTTCATTATCTACTTCGGGCGAGTCGTGTTCGGTGCGGCCGATGTAATTGGCGCCTTCCTTGCGGTCGATAAGTACTTTAAATGTTTTGCCGATTTTCGCTTTGTTAAGCTCAAGCGATATGCCGCGCTGCAGCGCCATAATTTCATTCGCGCGTTTCTGTTTTGTACGCGCCTGTACGTTATCCTTCAATTTGTAAGCATGAGTGTTCTCTTCATGCGAATAAGTAAATACGCCAAGCCTCTCGAATTTAGTTTCAGCAACCCACTCTTTTAATTCCTCATGGTGCGCCTTTGTTTCGCCGGGATATCCGGTTATTAGCGTTGTGCGGATAGCGATTCCCGGGACCTTATCGCGTATAGTATTTACCAGATCAATGGTGCGTTGCTTAGTTGTTCCGCGACGCATTGATTTAAGCAGGTCATCCGATACATGCTGCAGCGGCATGTCTAAGTACTTGCAGATCTTCGGTTCATCGCGAATAACGTCAAGTACGTCGAGCGGGAATCCCTGCGGGAAAGCGTAATGCAAACGAATCCACTCAATGCCATCAACGTCGCAAAGCTTTTTCAGCAGCTCGGCAAGCGCGCGTTTTTTGTAAATATCGAGCCCGTAGTAAGTCAGATCCTGCGCGATTAAAATAAGCTCTTTCACTCCCGCCCTAGCAAGCTGCTTAGCCTGATGAATCAGCTCAGCTTCAGGTATTGAAATATGTTTGCCGCGCATCAGCGGGATCGCGCAAAACGAACACGGGCGGTCGCAGCC
>CAZMRG010000061.1:2281-18120 GCA_964568655.1 uncultured Ignavibacteriales bacterium
CTGGCCCATAAGAACCTCTGAATCATAGATGTTCTTGGAGCAGCCAAGCGTAATTACGTTAATTTTATTCTTTTTGAGCGTTTTTGTCTTCATAAATCAACCGTTCCCAAACTGGAGTTTGGGAACGAGGCCGTTTGGAAAGTTTTTGTCTTCACGGTCAGCTAAAATAATCAAATGATATTCGTGATTTGAGGCAAAAGACACTTGTACTTTGTTGTTGGTGAAAACCCTCCAAAGGCGGGCAAACACCAACAACGGCGGAAAATAGCCAATTGAAATTCATGTTATAAGCGTTTGTCTTTTACTGCGGAATATTCTTATTTTTAAAAAAGGGTGCATTCGGGTCGATTTCTATTTAAATAATGTTCCCAAGTAGTAGCCCGGGAATAGTAAAAAAATTAGTTGTTTACTTTTCTTTGATATTTGTTATTTACTCATTACTTGCTGTATTTTCCCATCACTTCGGCTTCAACAAGTACATGTTCTTTCATTGCTTCAAGAAGCTTCTCTTTGGTAACATCTCCGGTCATGTCAAGCCCTTTATCGAGAGCGTATATTTTAAAAAAGTATCGGTGCGTTCCGCTTGGCGGGCACGGGCCGCTGTAGCCGGTTTTCTTATCGTCATTAATTCCCTGTAAAGCTCCGCTTGGAAGTTTTTTTCCTTCAGAAACATTTTCAGACATTTCAGTTGCATTAGCCGGGATATTATAAACCACCCAGTGCACATGGGTTTTATTTGGAGCATCCGGATCTTCCACAATAATTGCGTAGCTTTTCGTACCTGAAGGCGCGCCGCTCCACGATAATGGCGGAGAAATGTTATCGCCGTTGCACGCGTATTTCTTTGGAATCGTTCCTTCCGCATCAAAGGCAGAGCTCTTGATCTTGAAAACAGCGCTTTTTTGTAATGAATCCATTGGCTGCGGTATTGTATCATTTTTTGTTTTCTGAGAGCTTTCCTTGTTACCGTCTTCCGTTACCGGCTTTTCAACTTTATTTCGGCATGAAACTATAAAAATAACGGGGAATATCAGGAAAATTATTGTTTTTTTCATAGCTGTTTTTCTTTAAGTTATTTTATTTTCACCTGTTTGCAAATCGACTTCCGTATACCATAATAAATGATATCGGCGCCTGCAGGTTCCCCTATTTGTCAGCCTGGTTCAAATTTTAATAAATTTTGGCACAGTATTGGTTGGTTATCGTTTAATTCTTTTTCCTTTATCAGGGAATGAATTTCTGCTATTTTAAAGAATCATAAATTTAATACTGCTATGAATAACCGCTGGAGACTAGACGGCAAGAAAGCGCTTGTAACAGGCGCTTCTAAAGGAATTGGCAAGGCAATAGCCGAAGAGCTTGAGGCGCTTGGCGCGGAAGTGTTCCGCGTATCAAGAAATCATTCGGGAACAAACGGGATGAAATCGGATGTTACAGATCCTGCGGCAAGGGAGAAACTATTCGGCGAGCTAAAATCAAAATGGGAAACGCTTGATATTTTAATAAATAACGCGGGCACTAATAACCGAAAGCAAATCCATGAATCAAGCGAAGCTGATTACAGAGAACTTACGGATTTGAATATGGATTCAGTATTTGAAATGAGTAGATTGTTCTACCCGCTTTTGAAAAAATCAGGCGATGGCGCGATTGTAAATATTGTTTCGGTCGCGGGTTTCACTTCTGTGGGAACAGGAGCAACTTACGCAATGACGAAAGCCGCAATTACGCAATTAACAAAATATTTATCAGTGGAGTGGGCAAAAGATAACATTCGCGTTAACGCTGTTGCGCCATGGTATATAAGGACACCGCTTACTGAAAAATATCTTTCTAACGAAGAATTTTTAAACAAGGTGCATTCAAGAACTCCGATGAAAAGAGTCGGCGAGCCGTGGGAAGTAGCAACTGCGGCGGTTTTTCTCTCAATGCCGGCGGCATCATACATAACGGGTGAGTGCATTTCGGTAGATGGCGGGTTTTTGAAATTTGGATTTTAGAAAACGCGCAATAAAAGAATCACAAAATAACAAATAGATTGCCGCGGTCGTCCGGATGATTCCGGACTCCCTCGCAATAAAAAAAGGAAAATGTCAATTAAAATTTATAAATTCAGAGAACAGACGCCGGGCGAGTTTAATAACGGCGCGATACTTGAAAACAGGCCTATTGTTTTAACGGATGACGGCGGCGGTTTGCAGCCATATTCAAATATTTTTTACTGGGCGCATGCATGGTCCGAAAAAGGCAGCACAATAGGCGAACACCCGCACAGGGCGTTTGAAATACTTTCGTTTGTGCTGAAAGGAAGCATTGAGCATTATGATTCCAAGAACCGGAAATGGATCCCTCTTAAATCCGGCGACGTGCAGATAATACGCTCGGGAAGCGGTATAACGCATTCGGAGAAAATTAATCCGGGTTCTGAAATGTTCCAGATATGGTTTGATCCCGATCTGAACAAAACTATTTCGGCGCCTGCCTCATACAATGATTACCCCGCTGGTAGCTTCCCGGTAAAGGATAAAAACGGGTTTGCAGTAAAGACGTACACCGAAGGCGGCGCTAATTTTGAACTGGTCGCGCCGGGCATAAACATCAAAGAAATATCATTTAACGCAGGAGAACATGCAATTCCGGTTTCTAAAGACAAAATACTATCGGCATATATAATAGAAGGAAAAATTAATATTGGCGGCGAAGATCTCGGGGCTAATGATTTCTTTACGGCTAACGACGATGCGGATATATCATTTACAGCAAGCGAAAACGGAAAAATATTTATAATCGAATCTCCTGAAACGGTTCCATACAAAACTTATGCGGAAAGATACCGTTGATCTGCGTCTTGACAAAGGATGTATTTATGAAAGGAAGAGTGATCTTACTAATGGGTATTTTAAGCGCGGCCTTAGCTTTATTTGGCTGCAAACAAATTAAAACCAGGCCGGAGAACCAAATGACGATACAGGGACAAAAAACGCTTTTCGATTATTCGGCAAAATCAATCGACGGAAAAGACGTTAATCTTGCAGAATACAAAGGAAAAAAAGTCTTGATAGTGAATGTGGCTTCTGAGTGCGGCTTCACGCCGCAATATAAGGGACTTGAGCAGCTATACGAAAAATATAAGGATAAGCTTGTTATACTCGGGTTCCCCGCAAATAACTTTGGCTCGCAGGAACCGGGCACAAATGAAGATATAAAAAAGTTTTGCGCTGACCACTACAGCGTTACCTTCCCGATGTTTGAAAAAATATCCGTCATAGGCGACGACCAAAATGTAATTTATAAATGGCTGACAAGCAAAGAGCTGAACGGATGGAATGATAAAGCGCCTAACTGGAATTTCTGCAAATATCTGATCGATGAAAACGGAAAGCTGATGAAGTTCTATTCCTCGGCAGTAGAGCCAATGAGCGATGAGATTGTTTCTGAGTTGAAATGATCAAGAATAACCGTCTGCACGCTTTAAGCGGTCTGACGGTTAAATATCACTTCGCAACGTAACCCAGCGGACCGCTGGGGTCTATCATATCGGCAAGATTACTGAGCGGGATTTCCACAACCGGCATGCCTACCATTCTTGGCGCAACCTGGTTTTCAGGAAATGTAATTATCAAACTCCCGTTTGAAATATTAAACGCCTTAAAATTATTTGAATCAGCCGACGCCCCTTTTTCTATATCCGCGTCGTAACTTTCGTCATTTGCTTTAGCGGTATCTTTAAGATTCCTTATGCAATAATCCGAGATGTATTTTACAAACGGTTTATCTTTAAGAAATATATCGCTTAAATAAAACACGTCCCACCGGTCGTAGCTGAAGTTTACGCAATTAACCAGACCTATCGGGTGCGCCGCATGTTCGGGGTCGCTATAGCCAGAAAATTTCACGCTGAAAACAAACTGGTCGTCAAGAAACTTTTCGTAGCCCATGCCAAGCGTACTTTGTTTTTTGTCATCGGGCGACTTAAAATCACTAACGTCTTTTTTAAATTCAGCAACGCGGTTATCAACGACTGCTTTTATCGGCAGATTGAAATCGCCAATCATGCCCCTCACTCCCATAAGCGCATCTTTAGGCGGTATCATCTCAGGATATTGGATTATTATATCGTAAGCTTTTGTAGACTCTTTGTATTTGGAATTCTTTATTTCATACTTCTGCTGCGCATTGAGCGCCGCTGAAAATATAATTACCAGAACGGGCGCCAATAACGCGAGCTTAAAAAAACTAGTTCTTTCTGAATTCCAAACCATGAAACTTTTCCTCAATAATTTTAGATAGCTCTTCAATTATCTTTTCAAGAACTTTGTGCTTCTCAATTTCCAGCAAAATCGCTTCCGCCGTGATGTCCGAACCGGGAATTTCTGTCATTTTTATTGCCCCACTAATTATCCTCAAATATAAGAATATATTTAAAAAGTAAATATGAGTCGGGGAAAATGAAAAATAGTTCGGGCGGACACATGGGTCCGCCCCTACAGAAGATTGAATTTGGCAAAGCGCTTGAAGAAACCTTGTCCCTAAGAGTGCATTATGCCTTTGTTGGCGCCTGCCTGCTGCAGCAGGTTATTACCAACAACTTCGTATTTTGAATCCTCCCGATTCCTGCGCAGCGCTTCGGCAAGCAGGCTGTCAGGCCATGAAGACCTTTCAGAACAGATAATTTTACATCCCCTCCTGCCTGTTTACCTGCCTAAGGCATGGCTACAGGCAGGGGGAGACGATAATTAGGTCCATTCGGGTTTTAACCCCTCCCGGTACGATCGGGAACGCAAACAATGGCTTAATTTTGCTGAAATCAATAAATTTGTCAAATTTAATGTAACCTCTTGATTATTGTTTTAGGTATGCCTAATTTTGTAATAAAGATACGCCTAACTAATATATTAGATATGCTTTCACGTTCTGTAGAAGATTACTTAAAATATATATATCACCTTCAGCTTGAAGGAAGCAAGGTTAATACATCAAGTTTAGCCGGGATACTTAACATTTCGCCCGCTTCGGTAAGCGAAATGGTGGGCAAGCTTTCGAAACTCGGATGGATAACAAATAAACCATATTATGGTTTTAAGCTTACAAAAGACGGCGAAAGAATTTCAGTTAACCTGATACGCAAGCACAGGTTGCTTGAGGTTTTTTTACATCAGCAGCTCAACTATAAATGGGAAGAAGTTCACGGCGAAGCCGAATTACTTGAGCATGTTTGCTCGGACCTGTTCATAGAAAAGCTGGATGAATTCCTTGGTCACCCGAAATTTGATCCGCACGGCGACCCGATACCGGATAAGAACGGGAGCTTCCCGAAAATTGTGCGGATCACTTTGAGCAAAGCTGAAGCAGGCAAACATTACGTAGTTTCAAAAGTAAATGATACTTCCGAAGAAGCGTTAATATATATTTCAAAGATCGGGATAAAACTAAACAGAAAAATTTTTCTGAGCGAGTCGCTTAAATTCGACGGCTCCGTTATTGTGATAATAAAAGACAAGCATCAGCTGCTCAGCAAAAAAATAGCTGAAAATATTTTTGTGGTTGAAGATAAATCAGCGGTTAAATGATAAATAAATACTTTTATAAGGAAGCGGTAGTAGACCCCGAAACAAAAAAATGGGGCGATATCAGCGTGGTTCCCTCGCTTCCTGAAGTATTTTCTTCGGTCAAGGTTCCAACTGGCGGCAGCGTATGGAAAAAGATGCTGGCTTTCACCGGGCCGGGTTTAATGATAGCTGTGGGTTATATGGACCCCGGCAACTGGGCGACCGATATCGCGGGCGGCGCAAAATTTGGCTACACGCTTCTATCTGTAATATTCATTTCGAATATCTTCGCTATGATCCTCCAGCACCTTTCGCTAAAGCTTGGAATTGCTACCGAACGCGACCTAGCGCAGGCGTGCCGCGATCATTATAAAAAACGAACAGCAATAACCCTCTGGGTTCTAAGCGAAATTGCTATTGCCGCATGCGATCTTGCGGAAGTAATAGGCTCGGCAATAGCTTTGAATTTACTCTTTGGCATACCGCTTGTAATCGGCGTTTTAATAACTGTATTAGACGTGCTCGTAATTTTATTTTTCCAGTATAAGGGATTCAGGTTAATTGAAAGTATTGTTGCGGGATTAATAACCGTGATATTCTGCTGCTTCGCTTATGAAATAATAGCTTCTAAGCCCGAGATTGCCGCTATGTTCGGCGGATTTATTCCGCAGACTCAGATTGTAAGGAGCCACGAAATGCTTTACATTGCCATCGGGATTTTAGGCGCAACTGTTATGCCGCATAATCTTTACCTGCATTCAAGCATAGTGCAAACGCGCGCGTATGAAAGAACCGAGAAAGGGAAAAGGACAGCGATACGTTTTGCGACTCTCGATTCAAATATTGCGCTGATACTTGCATTTCTTATTAATGCTGCAATATTAATAGTCGCTTCGGCATCATTTCATAATACAGGGTTGCAGGATGTTGCGGATATTTCGGATGCATATAAACTTCTGAATCCTGTGCTTGGCGTGACTTTTGCAAGCGTGTTATTTGCTATAGCGCTGCTTGCATCCGGACAAAACTCGACTATAACGGGAACGCTTGCAGGACAGGTTGTGATGGAAGGATTTTTACGCCTGCGGCTAAAGCCATGGGTAAGAAGAATGATAACCCGTCTTATCGCGGTAACGCCTGCGTTTATAGTAACTTTATTTTATGGCGAAAAAGGAACAACAGGCCTCTTAATCCTAAGCCAGGTAATATTATCTGTGCAGCTAAGTTTTGCCGTGATACCGCTTGTAATGTTTACAAATAATAAGAAAATGATGGGAATGTTTGCAAACAAGCCCACCTTGAAATTCACAGCATGGGCGGTAAGCGCGGTAATTATTACGCTGAATGTGTTTCTTCTTTATCAAACTATCGGCGAATGGATAGGGATGAAATAATTTTATGATAGATAATAAGACCCGGGAAATATGGAACCACCATTTACAGGATGAGGCTGACGCCGAATATCTTTACAAAATCCTGGCGGGCCTCGAGCCAAACCAGCGGAGAAAAGATATATATTCACAGCTCTCAGACGTTGAGGGAAGGCATAAACAAGCATGGCTCAAAATGTTTAAAGATAGCGGCGAGAATGTAAAAGAGCCAAAGCCATCGGGTAAAGCAAGGTTCAATGCGTGGGTTTCAAAAAAATTCGGCGCGGGAATGCTCTCTAAAATGATGCTTGAAGAAGAAGGGATGGAAGTTAAATCCTATCTTGGCTTATACAGCAGCTCAAATGAGAAAGCCACTAAAGATATTGCAAAACGTTTGGCAACTGATTCGGCAGAGCATTCGGGAAAGCTTTCAGAATTATTAAATAAAGAAGGCGAGAGCTGGCACAAGATTTCATCCGGCGGCACGCTGAGGAATGTTGTTTACGGATTCAACGACGGATTGACTGCGAATTTCGGATTAATTGCCGGCGTTATCGGCGCGGCGGTTCAGCCGCATGTTATTCTGATCTCAGGAATCGCGGGATTAATAGCAGATTCTCTTTCTATGGGTTCTTCCGGTTATCTTGCCGCGGTAAGCGAGCGCGAAGTGTTCGAGCATGAAAAGAAAATGGAAGCCGAAGAAATTGCGCTCATGCCTGAGCTTGAAGCTGAAGAGCTGGCTTTGATATATGAAGCCAAGGGAATTACAAAAGAAGAAGCACGGAAGATGGCGTTTGATATTATCAAAGATCCTGCCATGGCGCTCAAAGAATCAGTACGCGAAGAGCTTGGCATCAGCGAAAACAATGGCAGCCCGTTTAAAGAGGGATGGGTAACGGGTCTTGCAACCGCGATCGGTTCATTTATCCCCGTTGCGCCGTTTTTGTTTTTAAAAGGTTCTACAGCTATTTATGTTTCATTTGCCGTCAGCATGCTTTCGCATTTCGGCGTGGGCGCCGCAAGAAGCTTTTTCACGGGCAGGGGAATTATCCGAAGCGGCATAGATATGTTTGTAGTCGGTTTCGGCGTTGCCGGCGTTGGGTATTTGATTGGTGAATTAATTTCACGATTATTGTAAAATCGTTTATTAATAAATTAAATAACGAATTATTGAAGAAGATCTATTATTTAGTTTTAGGTTTATTCGTTTTCTCATCAATTCCCCTGCACGCACAGAGCAGAAATGATACAACGGTACATGTAACAATTGTTCAGACAGCGCCTGATGAAGACCTTATCGTCGCGGAGCGCCCCGGGTTTACAAATCCGCCTGCCGTTGTGCCAAAGAAAAAACTCCAGATCGAAGCGGGTTTTAATTATGAGAATGTTAAATTAAAAGGCTCGGATATTTCAACAGATTATTATTTATATCCAACTACTTTTTTCAGATACGGGCTGACCAAAACTTTTGAGCTGCGCCTTGAAGCGGATATAGCCGGGATTTCTTCCGGCAGCGCTGGCGTGAAGACGACTCAAAGCGGATTGAATCCCGTAACAATTGGGGCTAAGTATTACATCTGCGAACAAAAAAAGGCTAGGCCTGAGGCTGCGTTTGTTTTCAGTCTTACGCTTCCGTATATAGGCAGGGATGATTTTCAGCCGTTATATCCAGCGCCCGGCATGGCATTTTATTTTCAGAATACATTAAACGATAAATGGAGCATTGGCTACAATGCAGGAATGCAATGGAGCGGCAACGATGCGAACCCGGTAAGCCTGCTTACATTTTCACCTACATATAATATCACAAAAAAACTTGCCGCGTTTGCTGAGATCTACGGCTATTTTCAAAAATATAACGTGCCTGATATACGCTGCGATGGCGGCGTAACGTATATACCGATTCCGAATCTGCAGCTGGATATATCAGCCGGGCCTGGACTTGCAGGGCCGACGACAAATTATTTTGTCGGCGCAGGGATTTCAGTCAGACTCCCGAGATAATTAGTTTAAAGGAAGGTTCAAAATAGTTGTTATTTCATGGTTTTACAATTATTTACAGTCTGAAGCGCTTTATGTAACCTGATGATAAAAATATTTTTGTTATATTTGCAGCAGTTTAATATTAAGTAAAATAAGGAGAATTTAAACGATGCAATGGGAACATATTTTATTTGTGGCGATTATTGCCCTCATCTTTTTCGGCGGGAAGAAGATCCCCGAGATCATGGGCGGGCTTGGCCGCGGCGTAAAGGAATTTAAGAAGGCTACAAAAGACATACAGGAAGATCTGTCTATTAAAGATTAGCTTCGCGCAATTCCGGAGCTACCCGATGGAGCAGTGAACGAATTTTAAAAAAGTTAAGGTGTGGTTTGCATCTTAATTTTTTTATTTTCATTTTTGGCAAAATTTATTAATAATCAAATAATTCCGTATCGAGAATTCCTACGTTTTAAGTAAATCAAATTAAGAATAATATTCGCATTTACTCAAGTTTGAAAAGGGATTATTTGTTCGTTTTTCTTCTACTGTTATTTTTTTCATGCGGCGGGCTTTATGCGCAGGAACTGCACCTGCATGAAAAAAACAACGCGGGTAAACACATTGCCTCGGTTACCTTTTCCAAATACAACATTTCATTTTCACCAAAAGATACTGCCGTAAGCCATCTTAACTGGCTGCGTTTCGGAGGGCTGACAGGATTTACCATTGGCGCGGTCCTGTTCCTGCATAATTTTCAGCAGCATGCGTGGTGGTCAGGCGAACGCGGAAATTTTCATATTGAAAATGACTGGGCATACGCAATGAGCATGGATAAGATCGGGCATTTTATGGTAGGGGGCCTCATCAGCAAAACCATGAAAGGCGCGTTCGAATGGAGCGGAATGAAGGAACGTCCGGCAATCTGGTGGGGAGCGCTGTTCAGCATCGCTTATATGACCGATATAGAAATAGAAGATGGCTTTGCAACTCAGTGGGGCTATAGTCCCGGCGATGAGATCGCAAATCTATCGGGCGATATCTTTGCCGTGGCGCAGGAGCTCTGGGCGCCGCTGCAGACCGTAAATATCAAATGGAGTTACGTGCCTACCGGCGACCCGAATCATAAAGGCGACTTCCCGGATGATTATGGGGGCCAGGTGTTCTGGCTCTCTTTTGATGTACGCGATTACATAGGTAAGAAGCATAAGAATGCTTTTACCGATTATGTGAATCTTGCTTTTGGCTATGGAGTTCAGAAATATGAAGATTACGGCCCTGACGGAAGGATACAAAACATTTACCTGGGGCTTGATTTCGATTTGAGAAAAATAATCCCCGGCGATTCATCGTTCATGCGGTTTTTGAAAAACTTCCTCCATACTTTTAAAATAATACCGACGCCTGCCATAAGATGGAACGCAACAAAAGGAAAAGTCGGGGTTGTAGTGCGCTGATCTTGAAAAAATCAAAGAGAAAAAAACTTCGTATAAATATTTTAAACAAAAAATAAATTAAATGAACATTTATTTAAAGATATTTCTTCTGTTATTGGTGTTTATGTTTTCGAATGTAACTTCACGGGCGCAGATGAACCTAATGGTAGGCCCTGCCATAGGTTTCACTATTCCCGCGGCAGATTATGGCGGGAACGCGCCGGCCTTTTACAAAACGGGACAGTATGGACTCAGCCCCGGCTTTCATTTTGGAGCCGAGAGCAGGCTGGGACTGGGAAAAATCGCAGTCAGGCTTGCATCATCATATGCAATGCTATCGGCAAACGGGCTTTCAGACGAAGAACACAATGATAGTTTTGTAGCGGTCAACCAGCGTCTGCTGAATGTTTCGCTTGGCGTACAATATGGTTTCGTTTCGATTAAATCCGTCTTCGGTCCGTATGCCGGCGTTGATCTTTTATATTCATCTATTACAAGTTCGGCAGATTTTCTAAATACGGCTACTCTCACAAACCCGACGCAAACGATAACAATGAACGCCGCAACACGCTTCGGGCTCGGCTTAGCTTTGGGGGCCGATTTCAGAATAAACAAAACCACGCTTGACCTGAGCCTGCGTTATAACATGATAAATATGTTCGGAAAGAAATATGAAGCCCCGGCTACCGGAACAAGAGATGATGTTTACCGGTATCTTAACGATGCAGCAGATCCAAACTATAATGCCGCCGACCCGAATCATCCTGTTGCGGCAAACAGAAACATAGCAACCGTTCAGGTGCAGATTGGGGTCCTGTTCGGTTTTAAGCTGTGATTTTAAAAAGTAAAAGGCAGTTCAGAATTGAGCCGCCTTTGTGATTTCCGGGAATTCAAATCCGGGCGCCCGGACCTATAATCAATTTAAAAACTGTATTGATTCATCGTGTTTATCGTGCCGATATTTGTATTATACGCGTTGATCATATAATTGTAATACGTAACAACATTATCGTACCCGCGGTTGAATTCACTTTCTTTTTTATTGCCGCCGTCAATAAATTTCTGCGTCGCCTTGGTAAAATCGGTTACGGTTTTTGTGAAATAATCTTCAAAAGAGTATTTAAGATACTTTGTTTTATCCGTAAACGGAGCAGATTCGACTTTGTTTTTATCTGTTTCAAAACCGGATTGAAAAGCGCTGAGTTCCGCCTGAAGCGATGACGGATCAGATGATTTATCCATATTCTTCAGCTTATCATAAAACCCTTCAGCTCCATCCAGCGTGTTTTCATAAGCATCCATCAGAATTGCGACCGATTTCTTGTCGGGGTCCGATATAGATTCAGGGTCCCTGTTCTTTCTTTTCGGTTTATACTTTTTCAGCAGGCCGTTAAACTTATCGAACGCGTCTTTGAATTTAGTATACTGGCTCTTCATCTCGTCATCAAGCCCCGGGGCTTTTGAAGGGTCGCTTTCGTAGTCCTTATCCTTAAAGTAATCCGAAGTTTTCTGCGCGGCGCCGTAATAACCATCCATTACGTCAAGCAGGTTTTTGAAAGCGCCTTCTATATCCGATTTCATATCTTTGGATGCGGTCAGCTTCGAAAGCTCGCCGCCATCGAGGAATGAACGCTTTTGATCTTTGAGTACTCTTTCGAAATCGCTCACTTTAAAATCAAATGCAATGCTTACGAGTATCATTCCTTTTCTTATCGATTTGGGAGCCGGGATATCTTCAATATATAATTTGTTAAGCCCGTCCCCGGTTTCTTCTATCTTATTTGCAACGTCAATGTATTTGTTATAGAAATTCAGGTCCTCGCCGGAATCGCCGCTGACAGTTTTTTCTTTTTCGTTGCCGTCAACCGTTTGCTCTTTGGTGTCGCCGTCTTTCTTAGACATCTTTTCTTTGATTTTATCCACCAGCGAGCAGCTTGTTGTTATAAACAGCGTGAATATTATTACGAATATGATTTTTAGCTTCTGCATATAATTAAAAATTGATTTAGAAATCCTTCAAAATTAGCGCTTAATTTCGAGAATGGTAATACCGCTTTTTCTATTTTCGGGGGAAAAATTTTTTGAAATGTTTTAGAAAACATTGTATTGCCGCCTGTAAAGTTTGAGCAGCTTTCCGGGCGTATCCTCGTGTTTCGGAGTGCAGCAAAAATACAGGATTGTAAAAAACTGGGCTGAATAAATCATCCGGTCGAAACCAAAAGTCAGGAATTAGAGTAGTAAGAAGTTTAGACTACAGCCGTAATACCTTACCTTGTTTAATCGTTGATATTTAGGTATTTTATGTTGATTTTTAGATAAAATAATCATTTTCAGACCGTTAATGGGCAAGAAAGACGTATTTATTGTTGACGCCACGCGTACGCCGATTGGAAAATACGGCGGAGCTTTAAAAGACGTGCGGCCCGATGATATGGCTGCGGGAGTTATCCGGGAAATTGTCAAAAGAAATTTTGATGATAAGGGGATCGGCAAAGAATTAATAGAAGACGTTATTCTTGGCTGCGCCAACCAGGCAGGCGAAGATAACAGGAACGTAGCCCGTATGAGCTTGTTGCTTGCAGGGCTTCCTGTTTCTGTTGCCGGATGCACCGTGAACAGGCTTTGCGGCTCAGGCATGCAGGCTGTTTTAGACGGGGCAAGAGCGCTTGCCGCAGGCGAGGGCGATATAATTATTGCGGGCGGAACTGAATCGATGACGCGCGCGCCTTTTGTAATGCCGAAAGCGGCAGAACCATTTTCGCGGACGAATGTAGTTTATGATACAACAATCGGGTGGCGTTTCACTAATCCAAAGCTGGCAAAAATGTATTACCCGTACTCGATGGGTGAGACCGCTGAAAATGTAGCGCAGAGATATAAAATTACGCGCGAAAGGCAGGATGAGTTTGCGCTGAGCTCGCAAATGAAAGCTAAGGAAGCGATACTTGCCGGAAAATTCAAAGATGAAATAACCCCGGTTGAAATAAATCTAAGGAACGAAGTAAAAATATTTGAGACCGATGAGTTCCCGAGGTTCGATACGACAATTGAAAAACTTGCAAAGCTGAAGCCTGCTTTTGTAAAAGAAAACGGAACGGTGACTGCCGGCAATTCTTCCGGCATTAACGACGGCGCATGCGCAATACTTCTGGCAACTGAAGAAAAATGTAAAGAGCTTGGATTAAAACCCCGCGCGCGGATAGTTACGGGAGCGGTGGCGGGCGTAGAGCCTGACTGTATGGGGCTCGGCCCGATACCTGCTTCAAAAAAAGCGCTGCAAAGAGCGGGCCTGCAAATGGACCGGATAGATCTGACTGAGCTTAACGAAGCGTTTGCCGCGCAATCGCTTGCCTGCATAGTTGAACTTGGACTTGATGCAAAAAAGGTTAACGTTAATGGCGGCGCAATAGCGCTTGGCCATCCGCTTGGTATGAGCGGCGCGCGTATTCTGACGACGCTGCTGTATGAAATGGAAAAAAGAAACCTGAAATACGGCCTTGCAACCATGTGCATCGGCGTAGGCCAGGGCATTGCCTCGATAATCGAGAAAATCTGAGATTTGAGATATTACGCGTTAATAATTCCCGTCTCATAGTTCGCGAATCCAAAATTAGAAAATGAATTTTCCGAACACATTAAGTTTACTCAGAATTCTGCTCGCGCCGGTATTCGCGTTTATGTTCATATCGGGCGAGCCTGTTTTAATACTGATCTCGTTCTTTGTGTTCACCGCGGCTGCGTTAACCGACTGGTATGACGGCTGGTACGCCCGCAAATATGGTTTCAAAACGCGCTGGGGGCAATTCCTGGACCCGCTTGCGGATAAGATCCTCACTTCAAGCGCGCTTTTATGTTTTTATATTATCAATAACAGGCAGCCCGAATTTTTCGGCACGCGTGAAATAATCCCGATATCGATTCTGATCGGGATAATTATTTTCAGGGATATCGCGCTGACGCTTGCGCGTTCAATAAGCGAACTAAGGGGAAGAGAATTTAATACGTCGATGATATCAAAGACCAAGACGTTCGCGCAGATGACATATATATTTCTTGTGATCGGGTTCATGGCGCTTGCCGTTACTTTTCCCGCGTCATCCGCCGCCAAAGCGCTTGCGTCTTTCCTGTATTCCGACTGGAATTATTACCTGCTTTTATTGATAACGTTACTCACTGTTGCAAGCGGAATTGCGTATATATTTGAATCAGGCTCAAAAACTACTGTAAACGAAACAACCTGAATTTTGCCATTATTTAAGAAAAGACATCCAATAAATAAAAATTATAAGGTCCCCTTTGTAGTGAACCTTATCGGCAGCGGCTTATTCACCGGGCATATTCCTTTTGCTTCGGGAACATTCGGCAGCATGGTGGGGCTTGGAATATATATTCTATACGGCAGCGCGGAATATTACGTGCTTGCTATCCTCATAGCGGTCTTTTTCTGCCTGGGAATATTTGTGGCTGAGATAATGCGCAAGCGTTACGGTGAGGACCCTCCGCAGGTTGTTATAGACGAAATTGTCGGACAGTGGCTAACATACCTGGTGGGATCTTTGTTCTTCGATTTTTTCTTCAAAGCAAAGTCATTTGATCCCACGTTCATGTTCGCTTCCAAGGTTGCGTTTGGAGTTATCGGGTTTTTGATATTCCGTTTCTTCGATATTATAAAGCTTCAGCCTGCAAAATATTTTGATGAAAAAGATTCCGGTTTCGGAATCATGATGGACGACGTGATAGCCGGAGTTTATGCCGGAATTTTTTCAGCGCCCATCACACATTTCCTGTGGTTCAAATTTCTCGCCAAACTTCTCTTTAAATGAAAGCTGCAATCCTTACCATCGGCGATGAGATCCTGATAGGGCAGGTTATAAATACAAACGCCGCATTCCTGAGCAAAAAACTTTTTTCGGCTGGCGTTGCCGTCGAAAGGGTTATCTCTCTGCCTGATGATGAAAAAGAAATATTGAAGGAATTCCGCAGCGCATTCAAAAAATACGACGTTGTTGCGGTAACAGGCGGTTTGGGGCCGACGCATGACGACATTACAAAGAAATGCATTGTAAGGTTTTTTAGAACAAAGCTTCGCGAAGATAAAAAAGTACTTAAGCACATCCGGTCAATTTTTTCGAGAAGAAATATCCGGCTTACAGAAGCAAGCGCGATGCAGGCGATGATGCCTGCCGCCGCGATCGCTCTTCACAATAAACTTGGAACGGCGCCGGGAATTCTGGTGGATAAAGGCGGAAAGATATTCTGCGCAATGCCGGGCATTCCTTATGAGATGGAATATATCACTGAACATGGCTTAATTCCATACATCGCGAAGAAATCGCGCAATTCAAAACGCGCGGACACGCTGGTTCAGAAAACGCTGCATACAATAGGCATCCCTGAATCTCAGCTGGCTGAGCGAATAGGCGCGGTTGGGAACATTGTCCGCTCTGGGCCGGGATACTCGGTGAAACTCGCGTTCCTTCCTTCTTTTTATGAAGTGAGGTTA
>CAZMRG010000062.1:0-4507 GCA_964568655.1 uncultured Ignavibacteriales bacterium
ATTTGGACTGTTATTTACCGCGAGTTTAGCGTTGGTTGTAGCGGTTATTATTGTAAAAACGATTTTTAACAAAAAAGGGAAAAATTCGTTTTTTGAGCCCAAAATAAATTTATTAATATCCATTATCTTAGGATTAATTGCGCATAATATGTTAGAAGACATAATCTGTTATCCCGAATATTTTGTTATGCCTTTATTTCTGACATACCTTGGCTACCTTTTTTTATATTCCAATAATCGTCAGTTGGAAAGTTCGTAATTTCAAAAAAGTAAAACATATTGAGACCAAAAATAATAAAATTCAAATTATAAAATGCTGATTCAGGTTTATGTAAATATTAAGGGAGCTGAAAATTAAGAAAATTATCATTTCTGTTTCCAAGATTTCGATTGCTTCAGCTTCTATTATATTGTCAGGAATTATTAAAACCAAAATCTATTCAATTATTTTAGGAACTGTAGGAATAGGTATTGTCGCACAAGTGCTGAATTTAAATGGTATGATTTCATCATTAGGTTCGGTAGGCATTCCATTAGGATTAACAAAATATGTCTCCATATGGGAAAGTGAGAAAAACTGGAAAGCGATAAGAGAAGCTATTGCCAAATTTATGGCGATATTGCTCATTTTTGGAGTAATCTTAACGATCTTAACTATAATTTTCTCACAGAAAATATCAAATTTGATTTTGGATTCAGATTCGTATTCTTTGCTGATAATCATAGTAGCCTTCTCGTTTCCATTTTCATTGATTTACACAATATTTGAATCCACCGTAAGGGGGTTAAAACAATTCTCACAATATGCAAAACTAACTGTTTTAGTTTCCTCTCTCACAGTCATTATTAGCGTTATTTTTGTTTACAGTTTTCGGGAACTGGGCGTAGTGCTTGCAATTGTTCTTTCTGCTTTAGTTAATACAATCATTTTTACTTACTATTTCCACAAGAAGAATATTTTCACATTTAGGGATTTAAAGTTTACCAACTACAGCATTACTCCCGAATTAAAAAAAATATTTGCGATCGGGTTAGCAGGATTGACAGACTTATTTTTTACACAGTTGGTCTTAATCAGCATTAGAAGTATAATTGTCCGTTATCTTGGAATTGAAACTAACGGTATTTATCAAACAATTTACGTAATTTCAAGCAATTACTTAATGATTTTTTTTATGTCTATTGCCGCTTATTCCCTGCCGGTTTTATCCGAATTAAATGATGTATCGAAAATAAATATTCAGATCAACGATATTTTTAAGCTTACTTTATTATTAGTATTCCCAATTATTTCGATAACGTATGTTTTCAGAGATTATTTAATTTTACTATTCTTTAGCTCGAAATTCAGTTCTGCATCAAACTTCTTCATTTATAATTTTGTCGGTGATTTTTTTAAATCATTATCGTGGGTTTTGGGCGCCTGGTTAATTCCCAGGTCTAAACTAAGGCTTTGGGTCACTCTCGCTGTCGTTTACAGTATTTTGTATTTTTTAGCTTTTTTCGTGTTGATAAAATTTGTTTTTTTAGATTTAAAAAGCGTAGTAATCGCTTATGCTTTCGTAAATATCTTTCATTTTGCTATAAATTATTATTTTATCAGAAAATTACAGTTTTTCAGGTTTAACAAAGATGTAATTAAAATATTGTCGATCTCTATGATTTGTTTACTCACATTATTTTTTGCATCTTTTATAAATGTTTTATATGGTTATGTACTCATTCTTCCCGTTATTGCAATATGGGTGAAATTCTGCATCCGAAAGGAAGAAGCATTAAAACTTATTAAAATATTTAAAAATAAAATCTACCCCCAAAAAGTAATATAGAAAATTATCACATGGTTTCAGTAATAATAACTACATATAACAGAGCCGGGTATTTAAATAAATGTTTGCATTCAATTGTAAATCAAACATATAAAGATATTGAAATTTTTGTGATTGATGATGGCTCTGTAGATAATACTTCTGAAATTGTGAAAAATTTTCAAGACAAAAGGATCGTTTATGTTAAAAACGAAAGGACAGGCAACGTCTCGTATTCAAGGAACATGGGGATAAAGATGTCAAACAGGCCGTATGTCGCATTTTGTGATGATGATGATACCTGGAAAGCAAATAAGCTTGATGTCCAGTTGAAATACATTAAGGATGAAAAAATAGTATGTTCTAACGGCGATGTGATAGACGAAAATGATGTGATCATAGTCAAGCAGAATAATAATTACAAAGAAGACATGTGCTTTGATTTAAGTTTTATTCTGAAAGATAACCGGATTTTAACTTCCAGCATGTTTGTGTCTAAAGATATTTTTGATAAAATCGGTCTGTTTGAAGAAAAACATGCCAGCAGATGTGAAGATTATGAAATGTGGATCAGAATGGCTACCGAATATAAGATCAAATATATAAACCAGGCGCTGGTGAGCTATAGGCTTCATAGCGGAAATTTAAGCAGAAAGTCGTATTCGGATGCAGTAGAAGTGTACGAGACAAATATTAATATACTTTTACCGTTTATCAAACATTTTGATGCTGAAGTTGTCAAGTCTGCAAATTATGGGATAACCTTTCTGTATAAAAGGTTAATAAGAGTCAGTCTCGTTAAAGGTCATTTTATTAAATGTTGTTTGTTTATAAAAAAATATTTCGAGAATAAAAAAGCTTTGAGGTCAAAGGTAGCGAATGTCTGATATAGCAGAGCAGGAAATTTTGAAAATTAATATTATAATTCCATTTTTTTTGCGAACAGGCGGCATAAAGCTGATACTTGAATATGCAAATCGTTTGACTCTTAAAGGGCATAATGTAATAGTATATTCGCCAATTTATCCATATAATTACCATGCTGGTCAGTTTAATATAGTTGCCAATATTAAAAGGTTTTACAGAAGAATTAGAGAACTTGCTTTAACTCGGAAAACTTTGAGAAAGTTTAAAGTTTTAAATATCAAAATAAAATTTGTTCCCGTCGTTAAGAATATTTTTGTCCGTAATGCGGACATCGCAATGGCAACATCATGGCCGACTGCTTATAGTGTGAATAAATTAAATAATAGGAAAAAATTTTATTTTATTCAGGATTATGAAAACTGGGATTCTTTTAATATTAATATGGCTGATAATAGTTATTTACTCCCTCTCATTCGAATTACAACTTGTGAGTACCTGCATAAGTTAATTTTTGATAAATTCAAAGTTGAATCGACTATTATTTTTAATGGAATCGATCCCAAAATGTTCTACAATGACAATAAGATTTTTAGCAAACCTAATACATTATTGTTTATTGATAATGGTTTGAAAAGAAAAAACTGCATTCAGGCAGTCGAAACTTCTATAAAACTAAAAAAACATTTTCCCGATTTGAATATTATTTCTTTTGGGCATAAACAATATCATGATATGCCTGAATATATCAAATTTACAGAAGCCCCTGATGACGATGAAATCAGAAAACTTTACAGCAAGGCAGATATTTTTTTGTTTACGAGTAAAGAGGAAGGATTTGCAACTCCACCAGCTGAAGCAATGGCCTGCAAATGTGCGGTAGTCACCTCTAGGATTGCTGCCGTAGAGGAGTATTCCAAACATATGGAGTCAGCAATTCATGTTGACCCTAACGATCCTGATGAGTATTTCAGAGCAGTATCCTATCTGCTCGATAATCCGGATGAATGTAAACGCATTTCTTTAAATGCATACGCTGAATCACAAAAAATATTAGACTGTTGGGATGAATCCACAGATAAATTGGAAGCTTTATTTAAAGAACATTTAAAATAAGAATTATTGGTATAATCAATTTGTCAGAGTAAATCTAAAAATGGCAAAGTTAGTTTTATCGGGTTATAAATATTATTTAATAAACTAAATTTAAAATTAAAATAGCTTAATTATGATAACAAAAATTTTGATTAATATTCTTCCAAGAAAATTAAGGAGAAAATTAAGAAAGATATATTATTTACCTTCAGATATCATTCATGGACTTTTCGGACAAAGGAAAAAAATGATACCTTCCAAAAGTCAAATTTTCGTTGGGGGAGGAGACTTTGAAGAGGTTGGAAATCAATTCCTGGCTCATTTTAAAGAGTTTGGGAACATTACTCCTGAATCGCGTATTCTGGATGTAGGCTGCGGAATTGGCAGGATGGCTGTTCCGTTAACGAAATTCCTGAATGCCAAAGGATCTTACCATGGTTTTGATATAGTTCCTGAAGGAATAGATTGGTGTAAAAAAAAGATTTCCGCCGATTATCCGAATTTTCATTTTCAGCTGGTTGATATTTTCAATAAGGATTACAATCCGAAGGGAAAATTTATGGCTTCTGAATACAAATTTCCTTATGAAAATGATTATTTTGATTTTATTTCTCTTACTTCTGTTTTCACTCATATGCTTCCGGCAGATATTGAAAACTATTTAAATGAAATTTACAGGGTTTTGAAAAAGGGAAAAGGGATATGTCTGATAACCTATTTTTTACTTAATGATGAATCAA
>CAZMRG010000062.1:4517-18018 GCA_964568655.1 uncultured Ignavibacteriales bacterium
TAATGGAATTGAATAAATCAGTATTGGATTTCAAGTATAATTTTGAAAATTATAGAACAACTAACAAAAAAATTCCTGAAGCAGTGATTGCTTTTGAAGAAGACTATATTGTAAAGCTCTACTCGCGTATAGGTTTTCGCTTAATTGAACCAATTCATTATGGGTCGTTTTGCGGAAGAAATAATTACCTAAGTTATCAGGATATAATAATTGCTTCAAAATAATCTGATAAATTAATTTTGTTTTGTAACATGAGCTGCGGGACATAGTGATTGTTGCTGAAATTTCACATTAGTATGGTATTCGAAAGAAAATATTTTTGGTTGCTTTTTTGCATATTGATTAATTTGCCAAATTTATCCAAAGCATTTTATTCGGATCATCCGCAAATCGTTTTTGATTTAAATAAGTCGAATACGTTAAGCGCTTTTAAAATCAAATATAAAAACTCTGAATTCGTTGCCTCAAATTTTGGCGGTATTGCAGTCATAAATAGAAATGGTGAGTTATTCCAGCCCTGGTCCCCCGGGGTAAAATATCTCTTGCTTAATAAAAAAGAATCGGGTAATCAATTTACTGCTGAATGGGTTATGTATAAAGATAATGATTTTTATTATCATTACGAAGTTAAGGTGGATATTGATGAAAATCAAACTGTAATACATTTTCAGGAACTTGGTAATTTGGATTTTGACGGATTGCCAAGCTATGCTGCTTCAGCTTATGCTTTATATCTTGACAGGTGTGAAAGTGCAATCAATCCGGTCGTTATTGGCATCCCTTACCTTACTATGTTTAATATCTTATTCGCTAACGACTGTTTTGTCTCCATGTATTTTGATTGGAATAAAACGAATGCTTCGCAGATAATCGCTTATAACGAAAAATCTTTTTCAAAAACTTCCGAGTTTTATTCGCAATATGCTTTATATAATCAGCTTACAAACGGTATGAGAAATAAGCTGGATGAAACAGTTTATCTGAAAGTATCTGATAATATTGATAATGTTTTACCGGATTTACCCAACCCTGTATCTAAATATAAAAAAGAATCGTCCGAAAGACTTGTTTTCGATGACTGGGATGATTTAAACAGTATTATGGGTAATATTGAAAAAATTAATCAAAGTGGAATTAAGAATATCTGGCATATAGTGCATAGCGTTCAAAGGAGTATATCTTCGCCGGTAATGTCATTTTATAATTTGACGCTTGATGATAAAGAAAACGTTAAATTAGTTAGTGAATATGATAAACGTTATGGTATTCTATTATCAGTGCATGAAAATTATTGTGAAATGTTTACGAAGTCAAAAGAATTTAACAAAAATAACTTATCTTTAAGTTCAAATGGGAATTTTATTTTTAATTGGTACGACGGATTAAGCGCAGATACTTCTTATTTGGTAAAACCAGTAAAATTATTTGATTATGTAAGTTCCTTTTCAAGAAATGTACATTCAGATTATAACACAAACTCTTCTTTCCATGATGTAACATCATCTTATGATCCTTCTAAATTTGTAGATTATGATTATAAAACTGAGGGAGCGGGCAAGTTTGAAACGCCTTACCGGGTTTTTAGGTCTCTTGCAGATACTCTGAGAATGATTCATCAGGGACCGGTTAGCGGCGAAGGACTTGCACATTTTTTGTATGTAGGTTACTATGATGATATTAGCAGCGCTCAAATTCATACGGCACAGAGCCTTCCGGGTTCTTATGGAACAGAAACAAATGGCGGTTACTATAAACCCATTCTGGTAAATTTTGATCTGTTGAAAATGAAGGAAAAGGCGACTGTTCATGGCGTAGGATATTACGACCGGTTTTTCTATAACCATGAAATGGGGAGAAATATAGGCAGAGATAGAGATTCGATATTGATGTATTCAGCTACAGAAATTGCATACGGGCATGGAAGTTTTTTCAGGACTTTGGAACAGGGTGAAATAGAATATAAATATGTTTACCCTGTCCAATTAAGATATGGTTTAGCAAGTGTCAAGGAAATATGGTATAATGATAACGGCTCGTTGATATCTGCTTCTGATTACATTAGAAGGCATCCCTACACTTTTGATAAAATCGATAACAAAGATTTTATGGGACAGATAATGGTTATGTATGATAACGGACTTATTGTATACGTTAACAGGCATCCTACAAAAAAATGGGATTTAAATATTTCACATTCTAAAACTTTTGTAAGCGCTCATTGCATTTTGAGCGGATCGGAACTTTTATCCTGCGGTGAAAATAATATAACCCCTTGCGAGTTGCCTCCAAATAATGGATGGTTATGTTATATGAATTAGAATTTGTAAAGAATGTCGAAAATATTTGTTACCGGTTCGGCCGGGTTTATTGGTTCTGTTGCAATAGAAATGCTTTTCAATTCCGGCCATGGAGTTTTTCATTTTACCGCAAAAACAACATTTGATTTTGTATTGCCAAAATTTAGAAATATTTTCAGCATAAAATCGTGAACGGTTTAAAATTACCGAATGTTGTGCGGGAATTTGGATGCAATTATATGGTAATTTCTTCAACTGCAGCTGCATTAGGAGAATTCCCATCAAGAAGCGAATACTATATAGAAATTATTGGATAAATAAACGCGGTTTGAATTGACTTTATCTATAGTTATAGTTCATTATAATACGCCGGTAGAACTTATTAAATGTTTAAGATCTGTTACGCAATACCTGGGTGATATCAATTTTGAGGTTATTGTAGTAGATAATTGTTCGGTTGACAGAACAATTGAGAATTTCAAAATAGAATTTCCGTGGGTGGGTTTTTATTTTATGAAAGAAAATCTCGGGTATGCAAAAGCAAATAATTTTGCTGTAAATAAATCAACGGGTGATTTTATTTTATTATTAAATCCGGATACAGAATTAATTGAAGATTGTATTTCGCCAATGTTGAAATTTTTGGAAGATAACCCTGCTGCAGGCGCCTGTGGTCCAATGCTCGTATATAAGGATGGCCGGTTTCAAAATTCATGTGGCGGAAGAATGGGCATATTTTATGAGATTGCCGAAGCTTTAATGTTCATAAATCTTTATAGACGGATCTGGAGAATGAATAAAATAAACTTGAAAAACAATTTACATCCGGTGAAAGTAGGATGGTTGAGCGGAGCATGTATTCTTGTAAATCGAAAATTATACGAAGAAGTCGGCGGTTTTTCAAATAAATACTTTCTTAATTATGAAGATATTGATCTTTGCGCGAGGATTGAGGAAAAGTTCTTTTTGAATTATTATTTCCCAAATCTTAGATGTATTCATTTGGACCAAACAAGCCAAAAGAAGAATTATGAAGGTTTGGTTTTTACCAGATACCAAAGTCGATTAATTTATGCAAAGTTTCATTATAATACCGTACTATCTGTTTTTGTGAGGCTAATTCATATAGTTGGAATACTTTTGAGATTAGCCCTTGTTAATTTTATATACAGAAATTCTGAAAGATCCGAAAGGTATGCAGGATATAAAAGAGCATTTAAATTATACACAGGTTTAAAACGAATATGACCAATGTAATGCATACATTAACATATGTTTTAGACGGAGGGCTGGAAAAAGTTGTTTATATGATTTGCGAAAATCTGGGGAGGGAGAATTATAATCATACAATTGTTGTTCTATCCAAACAAAAAAATTCTTTTCTTCTTGATAAATTCAGGACCTTGGGCGCTGAAATTGAATTTCTCGATTTTGATAACAGGCTTTTTTCAGTAAAATCACTTGCGAAAAATTTAAAACAGATTTTCATACTTGCAAGGTTAATAAAAAAGAAGAACATCCAGGTCCTTCACACACACGATTTCTTCCCGGCATTGGTCGCCAGACTATCTTACCTGGCCGCTTTAATCTTTTTTTTCAAAAAAATACCTCTTGTGTACGTTACTTTGCACAATATATTTTTCTGGTTGAAGCCAATTCATCATAGACTCAATAAGCTGATGAGTGGATTAACTACGAAAGTCATATGTGTGTCTAAATCAGTTTTGGATTACTCATTATGGCATGATAAATTAAGCGAAAAGAAATATCAAATAATTTTCAACGGAGTAAATGTCGATGAATTTGCCCCAAATGAAGAAATACGAAAACATTATCGGCGACTATTTGAATGTTCAGAAAGTGATTTTATAATTGGTAATATAGGCGTTCTTTCAGTTAGAAAAGGACAGAAATACTTAGTCGATGCGTTATCGAAAATAGATCAAAAAAAGAATATTTGTCTTTTGATATTTGGGAGCGAACGATCTCACGAAAAGAATATTCCAAAAGAATTATATGAATTGATACAGAAAAATTCTCTTTCGGAAAAAGTAAAAATATTAGAGCCAAGAGATGATATTAACTTGATATATAATATGTTTGACGTTTTTGTAATGCCATCTATTGTGGAAGGGCTCAGTCTTTGCGCAATAGAAGCCATGCTGATGAAAAAGATTTGCTTATTTTCCGATATAGACCCGTTTACAGAAATGATAGATGATGGAGTTAACGGATTCATTTGTAAAAGAGAAGATTCGGGTGATTTGGCGTTAAAACTTGATAATATTATTTCACATTATGAAGAATTCGGGTTCATTGGTGAAAAAGCCAGGGAAACTGCATTGCATAAATATAATGTCGAGAGAATGGCAAAAGAATATAAGGCTCTTTATGATTCTTCTTTTTAAGACAAATAAAATGCCTAAATATTTATCACACTTGATGTTGCAAGAGAAAAGTGAGATTTTTGTAATATGAACAATAAATATTATTTTCCCCCTGTTCATTTTTGGACATTGTGGTTCAGTGAAGCGATGAGGTATTTTGCTGCAAAGAATGGATTTAAGGTTAATAAAAACACAAAAGCTATAGATATTGGCTGCGGACTTGGGTACCATTGTTTTACTCTCAGCAATTTAGGATTAATTGATGTTATTGGGGTTGATATTTCAAAAGAAACAATGGATCTCCTTAATGAATTCCGCCAAAAACCAAGGTTCTTTAAACTTAATATTTGCACGGACGACATTTCGCAATTTCTGAATTATTTCAATATTATATTTTCAAGCGACGTTTATGAGCATGTTGACGATCCACAGGTAATGATTGATAATATATTTAAAATGCTTGCAGCAAACGGTGCAGCTTGTATCACATTTCCAAATTGGGATAATCACGGACAAAATCAATTCAGTGATAAAAACCAATTGCTGGAACGTTTTCAAAAAGCAGGATTCCGCGAAATAAATATAGATGTGATAGACAACTACTCGCTTATATATAGATTTTTTATGAAATTCTATATTTTGGCCCAAAAAATTAGCGATATCTTGTTTTCGATTAAACGAAAACAAGTAAAAGGCACAACAATGCCTGAATCGGATGAGTTTCATGGAATGTATGCTTTTCAAAAAATTCAAAAATTAAAGAAGCATAAACTAATTTGTTCGGTGATAAATGTTGAATATTCTTTGTTAAAAATATTCCTTCGAATTTCACCTCCTTTTATTAGCTCGAATTCGAATCAAGTTACTAACAAACGAATAATTGTTTTTGCAAAAAGATAAATGGCAGATTTTTCGTTAATAATAATTACCTGGAACGCTAAACATTTTCTCGAGAAATGTCTTGACTCAATTTATAATAAAAATAAGGGCTTTGAGTTTGAACTGGTCATGGTCGATAATAATTCTACCGATGGAACCAGGGAATTTGTAGAAAATAAATATCCGGAAACAGTATATATTTATAATGACTCGAATAAAGGAGTTGCGCCTGCAAGAAACCAGGGGCTATCTATTGCAAAAGGAAAATATAAATTAATACTGGATGTTGATACCGAACTGCTGACGGAAAACGCTTTCGCTAAATTAGTTGATTTTATGGAAAGCAACAAAGAAGTAGGTATAATAGGCGCAAAACTTATGTTTTCCAACGATGAGCTTCAGCATACTTGCCTTAAATTCCCTAGCGTAGGCGTTAAAGTATTCACAAGGTTAGGCGTTTTCGGCGGCTCAAAAATGCTCAGGGAATATTACATGTTCGACTTTGACCATAACTCAATAAAAGAAGTTGATTATGTAATCGGCGCATTCCAGTTGCTGCGTTCTCAAATGCTTGAAAAGATCGGGTTATATGATGACAAAATATTTTATGGCCCTGAAGATATCGACTACTGTTTACGAGCCCGAAGAGCCGGATATAAAACTGTTTATTTTCCTGAGGTAAAACTTTATCATTTTTATCAAAGGATTACAAAAAAGTTCTTTACTAAAATCACATTTTTGCACATTAAAGGCCTAATTCATTTCTTTTTAAAACACAAATATATAATTTATCCAAAATATTGAAGACTATTAAATGATTTTGGTTGTCACGTAAACAGGAAATATTATTTTTGATCTTTTCTGATTTTGTGTTTGTAAATATCGGATGGACATTATATTACCTTATCAGGATCGAGTCAGGATGGATCCCAAATACTACGCCAACTTCATTTGCTGTTCCCTTACTTGTCGTATATGCTTTTTGGGCCCTGTTTTTTAGTTTCACGGGATTATACCAATATTGGTTTGTACGCTCCAGATTCGATGAGTTTACTTCAGTTGTTAAAGCTGTTTCTTTAGGTTGCTTTATTCTGTTCTTTGTCATATTTCTGGACGATGCTATTAATGATGCGAAAGCAATTTCCAGGTTTCTTATTTTAATTTACTGGATCCTTATGATTATTTCTGTCGGCTCGGGCAGAATTATAATCAGAAGCATACAGATGAATATGCTTGAAAAGGGGATAGGGCTTCGGGATACTCTTATCATAGGCGACGGAATAAGAGGAAGAGAATTGAAACATTGGATCGATAAGTTCCCGCAATTGGGTTATAAGGTCTTAGGATTTGTTTCATCAAATGAGAGGAAGGGATCGGCGGATGCAATCGGTAGTATTTCCCAGCTGGCTCAGATTGTAGATAAAAGAAACGTTTCAGAGGTTTTAATTGCATTGGAAGCAAGCGAAAAAGATAAGCTGTTTGATATTCTGAGAAGCGTACCCCAATCTAAAGTCCATTTGAAAATACTGCCGGACACATATGAAATTGTAAGCGGACTTGCAAGAACCAACCAGCTGTACGGTGTTCCGCTTATAGAAGTGATGCCTGAAATCATGTCTCATGGCGCGAAGCTTGCCAAGAGAGCCATAGATATTTTTGTATCGCTTTTTATTTTGATTATGATGCTGCCTTTGCTTTTAATAATTGCTTTGCTGATCAGGATAAGTTCACGCGGACCGGTTTTCTATAAGCAGATACGGGTCGGGAAAAATGGCGCTGAGTTTACAATGTATAAGTTCCGGTCAATGTACAAAGATGCTGAAGAGTACGGCCCGGAATGGGCGGGTGAAAAGGATCCCAGAATAACATGGATTGGAAGGATAATCAGGAAGATATATCTTGATGAAGTGCCCCAAATGATCAATGTCCTAAACAATGAAATGAGCCTTGTCGGTCCGAGGCCGGAAAGGCCATATTTCGTTGAAATATTGAAAAAGGATATACCTTATTATTATAAAAGAATTGCAATTAAACCCGGCATTACAGGTTGGGCCCAGATAAAACATAAGTATGATGAGTCGCTAAGCGACGTTAAAGAGAAGCTCAAATATGATTTTTATTATATAGAAAATATGTCTTTAAAACTCGATTTCAAAATAATGATTAATACGATATTAGTAATTCTATTTATGAAAGGTCACTAGGCAATTATGAACATTCAAATGGTTGATTTAAAAAACCAATATTCAAAAATTAAGACAGAAATAGACAATGCAATTTCAGGGGTTGTTGATTCATGCCAGTTTATTCTCGGCCCAATTGTCGGGGAATTCGAGAAAAATGTCGCCAATTACCTGGGCTGCAAACATGCAATAGGATGCGCTTCCGGAACAGACGCTCTTCAGGTGGCTATGATGGCGATCGGTATAAAACCTGGCGATGAAATAATTACTACCCCTTTTACTTTTGTAGCCACAACGGAGACTATCGCATTACTGGGAGCTATACCGGTTTACGTTGATATCGACGAGAAAACGTATAACATAGACGTTGATAAAATAGAAGAGAAAATAACTTCTAAAACCAAAGCTATCATGCCTGTTCATTTATACGGACAACCCGCTGAAATGGATAAGATAATGAAAGTGGCAAAAACCCATAACCTCATGGTCATCGAAGATGGCGCCCAGGCATTCGGCGCGTCATATAAGGGGATCAAAGTAAACGCCATAGGCGATATTGGCTGCATAAGTTTTTTCCCAAGCAAAAATCTTGGCGCGTTCGGCGATGCGGGAATGATTACAACAAATGACGATGAGCTGGCGTCAAAAATTAGAATGATCGTAACCCATGGTTCCAAAAGAAAGTATTATCACGAAATCCTGGGCGTAAACAGCAGGCTGGATTCAATACAGGCGGCTATTCTGAATGTGAAGCTTAAATATATCGATGAGTATTGCGATGCGCGTATTGAAGCCGCCTCGAAATACAATAAGAAATTCGCCGGTAAATTGATAACTCCGTCGGTAATTTCCGGAGCCAGGCATATTTACCACCAATATTCTTTAAGAGTTAAAAACAGAAACAGGATGCAGGAATTCCTGAAAGAACAGGGTATACCATCGATGATCTATTATCCTGTACCGCTGCATATGCAGGAAGCGTACCGGTATAACTACAAAGCAGGCGATTTCCCCGTAACCGAAAGAGTGGTTGATGACATAATTTCGCTGCCGATGCACACTGAACTGACAGATGAACAAATAGATTTTATTTCTTCAAAAGTACTGGAGTTCAATTCAAAGCGCTAATTTGAAAAAGGTTTTAGTAATAATACCCACTTACAATGAATCCGAGAATATTGTCAAGATCATTGGCGAGATCTTATCGCTTAATATTGCCGATACTTCATTGGATATCCTTGTGATAGATGACAATTCTGTTGATGGCACATCACAACTGGTAAAAGCGCTGAACCTGCCGCAGGTTAAAGTGATAGACAGGGAAAGAAAACTCGGATTGGGCACTGCATATATAAGAGGTTTTAAATATGCTATTGAGAATAACTATGATTACGTTTTCGAAATGGATGCCGATTTTTCACACGATCCCAAAGCGTTGCCGGGATTTATCAGCAGGATGGATAAATATGACCTTGTAATCGGTTCCAGGTATATTGAAGGTATCGCAGTTGTAAACTGGCCGCTCAGCAGGCTTATGATTAGCATGGGAGCCGGTTATTATACAAGGTTTATAACAAGCCTTCCCGTAAAAGACGTGACTGCGGGTTTTATGTGCTACAAAGTCAGCTCGCTTAAACAGATCAATCTTGATTCGGTTAAGTCAAACGGGTATTCATTCCAGATCGAAATGAAATACCGTATGTGGAAAAAAGGATTTAAGCTGATTGAAATTCCGATCGTGTTCATCGACCGAAGGGCGGGAGTTTCCAAGATGTCGAGGAAAATCGTTTACGAAGCCGCATTTATGGTATGGAAATTAAAATACTGGTCAATTGCAAATAAACTCTGATAAATTTTGACGGATCTTTCAGTAATAATAGTTAACTACAATGTGAAAGAACTGCTTGAGCAATGTATAAATTCTATTATTACTTCCGGAAAAAATCTTAAAATAGAGATCATAGTAGTCGATAACAACTCTTTTGACGGCAGCGTTGAATATCTAAAAGCTAAATTCCCTGATCAGCCTACACTGAAATTTATATCAAATACAACCAATGTTGGTTTTGCAAAAGCTAATAATATAGGCGTAAAGGATTCCGCCGGCAAATATGTTCTGATCCTAAATCCTGACACGGTATTACAGGAAGATACTTTGGAAAAGTGTATATCTTTTTATGAAAACGGGAAAGATATGGGAGCTCTAACCTGCAAACTGCTTTTACCCAATGGAAGGCTTGACCTGGCTTGCAGAAGAAGCTTCCCAACCCCGTCAGTGGCTTTGTACAGAATGCTTGGTTTAAGCAAGCTGTTCCCCGGCAGTAAGACCTTTGGAAAATATAACCTGACTTACCTTGATGAAGATAAGACATATGAAGTAGATGCTATTGTTGGAGCTTTTATGCTGATAAAAAGAGATATTTATGACAAGGTTGGCGGATTTGATGAAGATTATTTCATGTATGGCGAGGATCTTGACCTTTGCTACAGGATAAAGAAAGCCGGATACAAAATATTTTACTTTTCGGATACGAGCATTATTCACTATAAAGGAGAGAGCACAAAGAAAAGCAGTATTAGCTATGTGAACAACTTCTACGGGGCCATGCAGATCTTTGTTAAAAAGAATATGCATGCAAATTTCTGGCTGATCAATCTGATGATCGATCTTTCTATCTATTACCGCTCATTCATTTCTTATTTTAAAAGATTCCTGGCCGCTTTTTATCCCGTTTTTCTTGACCTGATATTTATTGTTCTTGCGATGATAATTGCCATCAAACAGAGGTTTGAGCAGTTTCCGCTGGAAGCTTACACAACTGTAATTCTGATTTACTGCGCTATTTGGCTTATTACGCTTGCATTCAGCGGAAGCTATAGTCGTTTGAACAAGCTTTCATTTGTAAAACCACTGAATGGTATTTTGGTAGGTTTTTTTGTGAATTCTGCGTTCACGTATTTCTTTAATGAATTTGCTTTTTCCAGAGCTGTTGTTATCAGGACAGCATTTTATGCGTTTGTTCTGATCGCGTTTTGGAGGCTTGTATTGAAGATCGTAAACTACTCAAAGCGGAAAAATATACTATCGACCGAGGCCAAAACTCTCATCGTAGGGAAAAATGAAGAATCAGAAACATTTGTAAATAAACTCAGAAAGAGGATCGATTCAGAATATGACGTGGTTGGATATATATCAACAAATGGCGGTACAGGAAAAGAGTTTGTCGGAAATCTGAATAATCTGTCAGATGTAATAGCCGCCAACAAAGTTAAAAATATCCTTTTTGCGAAGAATGAGCTCTCCAATCAGCAGATACTCGATTTCATGTGGAAGCTAAGAAAATACAATCTCAATTTCAAAATTTTATCCGCTGATAACGATATTTTGCTCGGAAAAACAGCTCTGGATAAAATTGATGAGATCTACCTTATGCAAATTGAATATAATATCAACAGGAAAATCAATATATTTGTAAAGAGATTGTTTGATTTATTTTTTGGCGTTTTGAGCCTGTTCACCATATATCCTGTTTCTTTGATTGCCGTTAAAATGATCAAAAAGGGCGGAGAAGGAGCAAAATTTTTTAATAAATTATTGTTAATCCCATCGGTTGTAATAGGTAAGTATAGTTTTGTTGGAAGAGCTACCTGGGATGCTTCAGCCTACGGAAAGGAATATCTTGGGAAAAACGGGTTGACAGGACTTGCTCAAATCAATTTCTACAGGAATTTAAGCTCAGACGAATTCGAATATTACAACTATTATTACGCCAAGAACCAGTCTCTTTCACTCGATATTGAGATAATTTTAAAAACTGTATCATTGTTTCTATTCAAAAGGAATTTACCAAGGCTATGAATAAGAATGTACTGGAATTTGAAAAACCAATTGTTGAACTTGAACAAAAGATCGAGGAAATGCGCAAACTTTCCGACAGCCTCGATATTTCGGTTGAAATAGGGAAGTTAGAGAACAAAGTAAACGAGTTAAGAACTTCAGTGTATAAAAATCTAACAAGATGGCAGGTAGTGCAGATCGCGCGGCATCCTGAAAGGCCGTACAGCTTAGATTATATTTACTTAATGACTGAAAATTTTATTGAGCTGCATGGAGACAGGGGTTTTGGAGATGATAAAGCTGTTGTCGGCGGCTTCGCATTTCTGGATGGAAAACCTGTTATGATAATCGGCCAGCAGAAAGGCCGCGATACAAAATCTAATATCTACAGGAATTTCGGGATGATGAATCCTGAAGGCTACCGCAAAGCCGGAAGACTGATGAAAATTGCCGAGAAATTTGGAAGGCCGGTTATAATGCTGATCGATACTCCGGGAGCAAACCCGGGTATTGATGCCGAAGAACGCGGTCAAGCCCAGGCTATTGCGAACAATATCCAGGAGATGACAAAGCTCAAAGTCCCCATAATTGTTTGTATTATCGGCGAAGGAGCATCAGGCGGGGCGTTTGGGATAGGCATTGGCGATAGGACGCTTATGCTGCAATATTGCTGGTATTCCGTTATTTCTCCTGAGTCGTGCTCAAGCATTTTGTTCAGGAGCTGGGAATACAAAGAGCAAGCCGCTGAAGCGCTTCAGCTAACGGCAACCGACTTATTAGAGCATGGAATTATTGACCGCATTGTACCTGAACCCGAAGGCGGCGCGCACAGGAATCACAAAGAAGCGGCGGCTCTTTTAAAGCAGGCAATACTTGAAGAATTGAAACCGCTTGAAAAAATTGATGGTGAAAAATTCCTGGAACTCCGTACCAAGAAATACGGAGCTATGGGATACTGGGAAGGTTAATACTGTTGCAGAAAAAGACTTCGAAATTCCTGGTTAGCGGGGGGAAACCTCTTCACGGAAATATTAAAATAAGCGGAGCTAAAAATTCCGCATCAAAGTTAATAATAGCATCGCTCCTTACAGACCAGCAGGTACATATTACTAATTGTCCCGTGAGTATCGGAGAAATTCTTGTTGCCAAAGAAATGTGCGCATTGCTTGGAACAAAGTTTAAGAAATTTTCTGATAATGAAGTCATTCTTCAGACAAAAAATCTTAACAGCTATGCGTTCTCAGTCTCAATGGGATTAGTTAACAGGTTGGGAATATTAACAGTCGGCCCGCAATTACAAAGAGTCGGAAGCGCTGAAATTCCCAGGCCGGGCGGCGATAAGATCGGAGCGCGGCCAATTAATTTCCATCTGAACGCTTTAAAAGAACTTGGGGCAGAGATCAAGGAGCACAAGTCTTATTATTCACTTAAAGCTGCAAACCTTCACGGGGCCAATATAACGTTACCTTTCCCATCTGTGGGCGCTACTGAAAATATTATCATCACATCATGCACAGCAGAAGGCAAAACATACATCGAAAATGCCGCGATTGAACCGGAGATAATGGACCTCATCAGATATCTTCAGAAGATGGGCGCCATTATTGACGTTATGACTGATAGGACTATTGTTATAACCGGAGTCGAAAAATTAAACGGAACTAAACACAGGGTAATTCCGGATAGGCTTGAAGCCGCATCGTTTGCGTGTGCAGCTATTGCCACTAAAGGCGATATTACTGTTCTTGATGCTAGACAGGAGGATATGATCACGTTCCTTAACTCAATAAGGCTAATTGGAGCGGATTACGAAATACTCGATAAAGGTATTCGCTTTTTCTATAAAGGAAAGTTGAAACCTATATTTATTGAAACAGACGTGCACCCCGGATTTATGACAGACTGGCAGCCGCCATT
>CAZMRG010000063.1:0-17464 GCA_964568655.1 uncultured Ignavibacteriales bacterium
GATTTATCTTCGACAGAATCTAAGTAATAATGCCGTTTGCCGATCACCTTGCCATCGCGAATGTTCAATATCATAGCGCACGCATCGTCTTCCTCCTTTATAAAGTTTATTATGTCTTTATCCAGAAAATCTTCCGAGACAATTTTTTGTTTTTCGGAATAGACTTCAAGCGATTCCAGTTTGTTCCTTATCATCGCCGCTTCTTCGAATCTTTCATTCTTTGCCGCATCAGCCATCTTATGCTGCATTTCTTTCATAAGGGTTGTTGTCTTGCCCTGAAGAAGTTTTTCAACTTCAGAGATCATTTCATTATATTTTATTGCAGAAACCAGTCCTTCGCAAGGACCTTCGCATTTGTGAATATGATATTCTAAGCAGACTTTGAATTTCTTTTCTTCAATCGACTTTTGGGTTATGTTTAAATTACAAGTTCTTATCATGAACACATCGCGCAGCATTTTGAGCGAGTACTTCATTGAAGTAACATCTGTATACGGCCCGAAATATTTTGAGCCGTCGTTCCTTCGCTTCCTGGTCGGAAAAACACGCGGGAATAATTCTTTTGTTATTACTACATAAGGAAATGATTTATCGTCTTTCAGGTTTACGTTGTATCGCGGCTTCATCTGCTTGATAAGATTCATCTCAAGAATAAGAGACTCGACCTCGGAATCAGTATTAATAATTTCAAGATCCCGAATCAGCGAAATCATTTTTGTAAGACGCGGTCCAACCGGCTTATTGACAAAATATGACCTCACCCTGTTACGCAGGTTTTTTGCTTTACCTACATAAAGAATTTTGCCGTTCTTATCCTTAAACTGGTAGACCCCTGCTCCTGTAGGCAGGTTATCCAGTTTCGTATCCAGGTTATTATTATTCATGAATATCTAAAAATTGCAAAAATCTCATTAAAATTAAAGCCCTTTTGAAAAATCCGGATAAAGTACTTGACAAAAGGGTAACATTATATTAAATTGCGTTCAAATATTAAACAGTGTTTAAATATTTAACTAAGTTCAAATTATGGGTACTGAAGAAAGAAAGAACCGGGAAAGAGAAGAAATGCGGCAGCTGATTTTAAAGACTGCAATGAAATTATTTCTTGATGACGGAATTGAAAATGTTTCACTCAGAAGAATAGCTGAGAAAATAGAATACAGCCCGGCATCGATATACTCTTATTTCAAAGATAAGAGTGAAATAATAATGGCCCTGCATAATGAAGGATTTGAAAAGCTTTATGCATTGCAGCTTAGTCTTGACGGCATTGATGACCCGCTTGAAAAGCTTATGCAAATGGGCCGGATATACATTAACTTCGCTCTTGAGAACCCGGACTATTATGACCTGATGTTTATTGCCAAAGGCATTGGCGACAAAATTTGCGAGAAGAATGAGTGGAAGGCCGGCGAACGCTCTTACAACTACTTTCGCGAGAACGTTAAGCAATGTATTGAACAGGAGTATCTTTTTAAATCTGATGTTGACGCAGTGACTTTTGTATTCTGGTCGATTGTGCATGGCATGGCCTCGCTGATAATAAGAGGCAGGTGCGTGATGATGCCGGATGAATTTATTAAGCAGGCTATAGAAGGCGGACTTAACTTTATTCATACCAGCGTTAACATAAAATTAAAAAAATAAATAGAGCGATTCACCAAAGGAGAGATAAATGGCAAAAATTATTGAAGACAGAATGTACGCGAAAATGGATGATGATTTTGTCGTCTTTATGATAGGCATGCGGATAAACAGTTTCTGGAAAATACATAAATGGTACCCGGTGATTATGGCTATGCCGAAGATGATCAAAGAACTTTACCGCAATCCTGAGCTTGGATTTTTGGGAGTGCAGAACTGGTTCGGAAGAACTACTATCATGGTGCAGTACTGGAAATCGTTTGAGGCGCTGGACGAGTACGCTAAAAACAAAAGCGCCGAGCACCTTCCGGCGTGGCGCGAGTTTAATCTTAAAGTAAGAAAATCCGGAGTTGTTGGAATTTGGCATGAAACTTATAAAGTAAGCCGCGGATGTTACGAGAATATTTATGTGAACATGCCGGCGTTCGGACTCGGTAAAGCGGGAAGGCTTGAACCTGTAAGCAAGAGATTCGATGATGCCGGCGATAGAATGGCTGCAAATTAATAATTAATAAAATACTAATTATATGCAAACGATACTTGGAGCAAACGGAGTTATTGCAAAAGAGCTGGCAAAAGCGCTGCCGGCTTACACCGAAAATATCCGGTTAGTCAGCAGAGATCCAAAAAAAGTAAACGCGTCTGACCAGCTTGTTAAAGCTGATATTACTTCTGCTGAACAAACCATGAAGGCTGTTGAAGGTTCAGATGTTGTTTACCTGACTATAGGACTAAAGTATGACATAAAAGTATGGAAGCGTGATTGGCCGATAATAATGAGAAACGTGATTGACGCATGCAAACAAAACAAATCAAAATTAGTATTCTTCGATAATGTTTACGCCCTTGGAAAAGTAAACGGATGGATGACTGAAAATACTCCTATGAATCCTATAAGTGAAAAAGGTAAAGTGCGTAAGATACTGGACGAAATGATCCTTGAATCGATTTCAAAAGGAGCTGTGCAGGCAATTATTGCCAGGTCCGCTGATTTCTATGGTCCTGATGCGCCATTGAGCATTGTAAATATGTTATTGCTAAAAAAATTTGCCCGGGGCAAAAGCGGGCAGCTTTTGATCAGCGATAAATTCAAACATTCTTATACATATACTCCCGATGCTGCAAAAGCGCTTGCAATTCTGGGTAATGCGCCAACTGCATTTAACAGGATATGGCACTTGCCGACAGACAGAAATGTCCTCACCGGAAAAGAGTTCGCAGAGCTGGCCGCAAAACTTTATAATGCGAAACCTAAATACAGAAATCTTCCTAAATGGGCGCTCGGTTTATTGGGTCTATTCAATCACGATATAAAAGAAGTACTGGAAATGACTTATCAATACGACAGCGACTACCTGTTTGATAGCAGTGACTTCGAAAAAACATTCGGCTTTCAGACAACGCTTTACTCAAAAGGATTGGAAGAAACAGCTGAATCAATGAAAATAGTAAATTAAAATAAATATTAATTCTTTTTAAAAATATAATGAGACCGCTAATAATAATCATTTTACTCTCGATAGTTGCATTAAGTTCATTTGCCCAGGATAAAGGCATTATCACCGGAAATGTCATAGACAAGGAAAATCAAAAACCAGTTGCAGGGGCCATTGTTGAAATTGTTGAGCTAAGTGTGAAAACCGCTTCTTCGGAAGACGGGAAGTTCGAATTTCGGAATATGGTGTACGGCAATTATCAAATAAAAGTCACATGTCTTGGATATGAAGCTCTGACAAAAACCGATATTGTTGTGCTTTCTTCCCGGCCGACAAGCGTTGATATTTCTTTGAATCCACTTAGCTACTCAACAGATGTGATTGATGTTGAATCGAGATACTTCCAGAAGTCAAACGACGTAAGCGTAAGTTCGTTCAATCTGGATTTTGAAGAAGTGAGACGCGCGCCGGGAGCGGCGGAGGATATTCTGCGTATGGTGCAAACATTGCCGGGCGTTGCGCCGGGTAACGACCAGCGGAACGACCTTATCGTTCGCGGCGGCTCGCCTGCTGAAAACCTTACTATTATAGACGGCATCGAAATACCTAATATAAACCACTATCCTACACAGGGCTCATCCAGCGGACCAATTGGAATGATAAATGTTAAATTCATTAATAACGTGGATTTTTCCACAGGCGGATTTTCTGCAAGGTACGGCGATAAGTTATCGTCTGTTCTGGATATAAATTTCCGCGAAGGTTACAGGAAAAGAATACTCAGCGATATTAATCTTTCTACTGCAGGATTTGGCGGCGTGTTTGAAGGCCCATTATTTACAAATAAAGGATCATTTCTAGTTTCTGTGAGGAAAAGTTATTTGAACTTAATAAAGGGCGCTATAAGGCTTGCCGCTGTTCCGGATTACTGGGACTTCAATGTAAAGACAGTTTATGACTTTAACAAGAACACTAAACTCACTTTTGTTGGTATCGGCGGACTTGATAAAATCAGTTTCGATGGCGACGCGTCAAAAGTAGCAGACGATAATCCATACGGCAAAGCGACAGGAGACCAGAAGCAATTTACCGCCGGGTTCAATTTGAAAAATTTAATTAAGCATGGATACATTCAAACTATTGTCGCTAATTCAACCGGGTTCTCATTGATCAGCAACCGCGATGTCAGAAACGACGCGCTAAAATTTAATTATGATTCGTATGAATCAGATTTCAACGCAAGGTCAGAAATTTTTTACCAGCTTAGCTCTAAGAGCTCTATTAGCGCAGGCATAGGCGGCAGGTATATTAAATTCAAGAATGAAACGTTTTTTAATGCCGATACTACCGCGTTTGGAAATATTATTCCTGAGACGAATGTAAATGTGAAAAGTAATTATCAGAAAGCTTCGGCATTTGCGCAATATACTTTGAAGCTTCTGAAAGATAAGCTGATACTGAATCCGGGAGTCAGGTATGATTACTTCTCCGGCATCAATCAAAAAAATATTGCTTCGCCGCGGTTCGGGGTAAGCTATGAACTTAATCCGGTGACAACCCTTAACGCATCAACAGGAATTTATTACCAGGCGCCTGATTACCTGTGGGTAACTGCCGACCCGGCAAATCAGAATCTGAAATTTCTTGAAGCCATACATTATGTAGTTGGCATAGAACATTTGTTCACATCCGATCTGCGCGTTTCAGTCGAAGGATATTACAAAAAATATAAAAATTACCCTGTAAGCGCTTTGGTCCCTAGTTATGTTATGATAAGCGGCGGCACTGATAACGGTCCGAGTTTGCTTTTCGGCGCCGCGACAAGCGATGGATACGGATACTCAAGAGGGATAGACGTATCCATACAAAAAAAATTAACCGGCAACGGGATTTACGGGATGGTAAGCTATTCCCTTGCCGAGAGCAGGGTGACAGCCCTGGTGGGCGGTGAAAAACCGGGCGACTTTGATTACAGGCACAACCTTACTATTATAGCAGGCTACCAGTTATCAAATGAATGGTTGGTTGGTTTGAAATTCCGTTACACAACAGGCAGGCCCTATACGCCGTTCGACATTGAGGCATCAACTATCACCGGAAGGGGAATAAGTGATTTTAACGACTTTAACGGCGCAAGATATAAAGACTATAACAGGCTTGACCTGCGTGTCGATAAGAAATGGAACTTCAAAAAGCTGAGTATTGTGACATATTTTGAGCTTCAGAACGTTTTTAATACAACAAATGTGTACCAGTACTTCTGGAACCAGTACAGGAACGAGCAAGGAACCATCTACCAATGGGCATTTTTGCCGGTCGGGGGGTTCAGTGTCCAGTTCTGACAAAGCAATTTCATCGGTTGCTATTAGCATGAATGAATAATTCACGTTACATGCATTGATAAAGTTTCATATAACAATGACCTGCAAATTTACATTACCCTCCACGAAAAGGGTTAAAAAAAGCATACCGTTATCACTGTAAAATTTTATTTCAATAACGCCAATTCCACCTCAAAATCCGCAAATTTCATAACCTGCTGTTTTTATCACCGGAAAATACATACCCTGTTTAGTTACTGGATATACCGCTGTGTTTTATGGCGTTATATAGGCAGCATTTGTGAAGATAGTGTAATTTGATATATACTACCGAAACACGATTGTTTTGGGTATGCTCCGGAGGTTATGTTTGTATAGTTCGTTTTTAGTAGGGGATAAATAGCAGAAAAGATTTTTAAAAACTAAATCTTTTCTAAGAGTCAAAATGAAAGCTATTTATTCTAACATAAGTAAGAAGCATGAAACCAGCCAGACTGGCGCGCTTCTTTTTTTATTGTCTTCAGGCGATCCAAAATTGGCTCTTACAAAGCTCACAGTTTTATATTCATTGATCTTTTTCCGTCTGCTGCGTCTTATAAACGCAACCGGCAATCTTCGCCCCGGTTTGGAAATAGGGAAAATAAAAGAGTATTCAATATTAAATAATAATAAAAATTAAAAGGAGAATTATAAAATGGCATCAATTATCTTTTCATGTATCTTAATGTTCGCTTTCTTACCGTTCGTAGTTGAAGGTATAATGATCTACAAAAGCTAACATAAAAAATCCAAAGATAAAAACAAAGAGTTTAAAAAATTAAAAAAAAATTAATAATTAAAGGAGAATTAAAAATGGCATCATTCATAATCACAGGTTTCTTAATGTTCGCATTCTTACCGTTCGTAGTTGAAGGTATAATGCTTTACAGAAACTAAAACAAAAAAAAGAATTTAAATTAATTAATAAATAATAAACCAAAAGGAAAAAATAAAATGGCAGCTTTAATAATCACAGGTTTTTTGATGTTCGCGTTTGTTCCCTTCATAGCCGAAGGCATCATGCTCTACAAAAGCGCGTAAAGAGTTTTTAACACCCTTAACAAAGTTTATCTGTCTTTGCAGTTCCAAACTCAAAAGGTCCTCCGCCAAAAGCGGGGGACTTTTTGTTAATAGCCGTCAGACCGCTCCATAGCGGGCAGACGGTTGAAACAGTTAATCTGGTTAAATAATTAAGTGCACAACAGCAAAAAAACTTTGCAACTAAGGCACAATGAATCAATTCGCAATTAGCCATGAAAGTTATGGGCTTTAGCGCGATTTTCTCTAATCCTTATACCCAGACCTAAAGGTCTGGGCTGTTGAAAAACCCGGATCAAACAAAGCTGTTTTACACCTCTCTGTATAAACCTTGAAGTTTTTTTTGTTTTTTTCTTTTTAATTCGTTCTTCTCAAATCGTAATTCTTAATTTAAAAAAGGACCGCGGGTCATTATTTATTGAACTTATGATTGTTCCATATTTAAATGAGGACTGAAAACGACAAATGGAAGAGCAGGGATGCCAAATTGGAGGCTGGCAACTCAATATCGCGCCCCGAATAAAAAAGCCATAGCCAGGAACAGAGAAAATGATATAGTTGTTAATCCATTCCAAAGATGACCATTGTAAATTCCGAACTGGATTCCCAATCACGCCCAGCAAGATGGCGTGTAGGCAGGCAGGAATGATTCCGATAAATCGGGATCTCCGTCTTGATGAAAACAAATGTGAACACTTTCGCATTTCAACCAGAAAGCAGAATGCCCATCCCTCAAGCAGAATTTATCCCCTTTCTCCAGCGGCCCTCAGGGGGCAGGCTAGTTGGTAAACTGGCAAACGCCTATCACGGGACTTTGGCTTGGGTGATTTCTCAATCACCTCATTATCAAAATCAGGGTTAAGCCAAATTGCTATTAAAAACTTCAATTCTGCCTAAATTTTAACATTATTGGGGTTTTTGTGCGTTTTCAGCCGAGAGAGTCTAATGCGTTCACGGTAGAGAATATAGGGACTTCGGAAGTGGCGTTAATCGGCTAAGTTTCGGTTTTAAGTGTAATTTGAGATATACTGTTCAAGCACGATTGTTTGGGGCTTCGGCATGGGTGTATCTTTGTACAGCTAATTTAGTAGGGAATAAAATAGCGGAAAAGATTTTTAAATCATTTTTTATTAATCTTTTCAGAAAGGTACGTCATGTCAGCTATTTATTCCAAATTCAGCCGGAAGCGTTTTGCCGTTATTTTATGGGCGCTTCTTTTTTTATTGTGTTACAACAACCAGTCTTTTGCTCAGAAAACGGGTAAAACGATCAGCAAGCCATCGGGCTTTAATTCCTGGACACCTTCACATTTACTTCCAAGCGCAAACAGTTTCTACGGATTAGATAATCCCGGTCCTGATACAGTTGTCAGAACCGACTTCACTGTTACTCTCCGCGACGGCGTTATAATAGACTGTTTAAAATATGTTCCTTTAAGAGCTACTCCACCGGTTGGCGGATATTTTACAGTTATTATGGTTCACGGTTATGGAGATAACAAAAATACTCTGGCGACGTTCTGTCATGACCAGGCTTCTTACGGATACTATACTATGACATACAGCGTAAGAGGGCAAGGCTTATCGGGCGGTTTGTCGAATCTTATCAGTGACGTTGAAGCGCTTGACTTACTTGAAATAATTCAGTGGGTGAAGAATGACTCGTTAAACGGCTCTAATCCTGGCAAGATCTTGATCATGGGCGGTTCACAAGGCGGCTTACTTCCGATGAAAGCGATTTGCATGGGCGGACGTCCCGTCACTACTATTATATCAGCTCTCGCTCCTCCGAACTTCGCATCAAGCTGGATCGAAAACGGAACAATTAAGATGACAGCTTTGTGGACAATGGATTACACTTCTGATACTGCAAGATACACTCAGCAGGTAATTAACATGAGGAACTGGATAGAAGCGGATACGAAACCATTATGGGATAGCTTAAACCGCACGCTTCCTATCGGCAGAGATTTTGTGACTTCGCTTCATAATTGTCAGACTCCCGTATTTGTAGAAGGAAGCTGGCAGGATAAATTCTTCAACGCTTCAGGATGGCTGGATAATATCACACAGCTTACCGTCCCTATGACGTCTTATTTTGGCGCAGTGCAGGGACACGGCGGCGACCACTCGGCTACAGAAGATACATGGCACGAGAATTGGTTTAATAACTGGTTCTTCCAGTGGCTTTGGGATATGAACACCGGCATACTTACCGCTCCTAAATATCAGTATGCATACACAACATTCCCGGTAGTCGGCCAGTACTGGTCATTTGTTCATGACAGCTCAACTGTTCCGTTGAATAATATCTCCACCAATTTAAGATTATACTTTAATGAGAACCAGAAACTTCTCAGTACTTATAATAGCAACAATAGCAATAAGGCAAGCTTTAAGAACCAGGTTGGGACCAATTATACGCTTACACAGGCGATAGACGATGAATTCAAGGGAACAACCTTCAATAATAAATTCAAAGTTGATTCAGCAATATTTACTTCAACCGCACTTACAGCTCCTTTGAAATGGGTTGGCACGCCGACTATCAAGCTTGATTATTCATCTTCAGCAAGCACATTCTGCCAGTTCAATCTTGAGATATATGAAGTGCAGGCTAACGGCACGAGGAGATTTGTTGACAGGGCAAACTTCACAGACAGGAACTACGTTGCGAATTCCAGAAGAACCGCTACGTTTAAAGGACAGTCGCATGCTCATATGTTCCAGCAGGGAAGCAAAATAAGAATTAAAATTACCAATCTTGACAGGGTAAAAGAAGATACAGCATTTTTTGGAGCTACAAATCCGTTTGTGTTGCCGGTTATGAAAAACGGAACGCATAATGTATTTCTTTCAAACAACTGTTATATCGATTTCCCTGTTGTAAACCCGGTCGCTCATCCGTTCCACATGTATATGAACGGCGGCAGCGAAGAAACAACGACGACAAACGAACCGATCCAGTTTAAGCTGACGCAGAATTATCCTAATCCGTTTAACCCCTCAACCATGATTGAATATTCGGTTGCGAATACTCAAAAAGTTGAGTTGAAGGTTTACGACGTTCTCGGTAGGGAAGTAGCTACGCTGGTAAATCAAGTTCAAAACCCCGGTTCATATAACGTAATGTTCAACGCTTCAAGTCTTTCCAGCGGAATTTATTTTTACAAGCTGGTATCCGGAAGCTTTACTGATATAAAGAAAATGGTTTTAGTAAAATAAATAAACATTCATCAGTGAGGAGGGGGAGAGTTTTTCCCCCTTTTCTAAATCAAAATTTTTAAAATCAAAGGAAAATAATAAAAAAATGACAGCTATAATAATTGCAGCTTTTTTACTGTTCGCTTTTCTTCCCTTCGTTGTTGAAGGCATAAGGTTTTACAAAAGCGAGTAATGGAAATTTTTACCATGTAACAGGATCTGATCCGTCTTGTTACTCCGTTCTCAAAAGTCCTCCAAATGTTGGGGGACTTTTGCTATATATTAATGGAAGAAAACAGAGCTACCGTTCGGGTATAAAGCGTGGTTTGCAAGAGAAATAGGCTTTTATTAATTTATTGGGATATTTACGATAATAGACCTTTTGGAAACATGAAAATTGCGCTCTATTTGTCATTTCAAAAGACCTAATTCAATTAAATCATTTTTTTACTCACAAAACAATAAAAATTAATATATTATGCCCGAAAAATTAACAGAGGACCAAATTCATGCAGCGCTAAAGGAGCTAAATGGCTGGGAATACAAGGATGGCTCTATTAATAAGGTGTTTAAAACGAGTTCTTACCCGGCTACAATGGGATTTGTAGCGGCTTTAGGCGGATTTTGCCAGAAACGGAACCACCACCCGGATTATGTTTTAATGAAATTCAAAGAAGTTGAAGTATCGTTTTCGACTCATTCAGCGGGCGGAATAACGCAAAATGATATCGATACTGCCAAAGATATTGAGCAAATACCTGTTTAATTTGATCTAAAAAATGTCATATTTCTTTTTTCACTTTTATTAGTTTTTATTTTTTTTAAGTTTATACATATAAAATCTGCAAATGGATGATAATCGGCTCATAGCCCTGAAAGCTGCTCTTGAAAATGATCCTGAGGATAGCTTTTCAAGGTATGCACTTGGACTTGAGTATTATTCGGCTTCGATGATCGAGGAATCAAGAACCGCGTTTGAAGAACTGATAACAAGGGATCCTAATTACCTGGCGGCATATTACCAGCTTGGAAAAGTCTACGAATCAGCCGGTGAAATTGACCTGGCAAGAAGAATTTATGAAAAGGGAATTTATGTAGCCGCTTCGCAAAATGAAATGCATACCAAAACTGAACTTGAGGAAGCTCTTGACGGACTTCTGTAAATTATTCAAACATTTTTCCCAAAATTAAACCTGCAGGATATCGAATAAATACATTTACGATTCTATGAAACTAAAATCAAAAACGATGGTTAATCGAATTGTCTCATTGTCATTTCTGGTTCTTTTAAGTTCCGTTAATTTATATGCCCAGCTATCTACAAAAGGATGGGAAACGTATACTTCGATGAAAGAAGTGGTTAGAGTAAGCGTTCCCGGGAGCAAAGCCTGGGCCGCCAGCACAGGCGGTTTATTTTCATTCGACATCAGTTCGCCTCTTACAACCATTAAAAAATACACGACTTTTGACGGCCTGTTAGATAATGAATTGTCTTCCATAACTATAGATAATTCAGGTAAAGTATGGTCAGGCGCGGCTGATGGATCAGTAAACGTATTTGATCCTAATAGCGGGATTTGGAAAAGCATTACTGATGTTCAGTCGTCAACCGAGACATCGAAAGAAATACACGATCTTTTCCAGTATGGAAATTCTATGTTTATATCCACACAGTTCTCTCTTATTCAGTTTAGTATCCCGTTGTTTCATTTTATTGATCAGCCCTATTCAATTTTGGGGAGTTTTCCGGCTAAAACGTCTGTGCTTAGAACCATTGTGGTAAACGATACTGTTTGGGCAGGAACGGTAAATGGGATAGCATACGCAAATATTAATTCGCAGCTCCCTGAGCCAACGAGCTGGCATAATTTCACATCTTCAAACTCTCCGTTGGTCAGCAACCAGATCAACACGATCGTGTATTTTAATAATAAGGTTTTCTTTGGGACTGACAGGGGTATGGTTTATTATCAAAACCATATAATAAGCGCATTTGTACCTTTGTATAACGGTAATCCGATAATTAATCCCATAAAGGATCTGGCCGTTCATAATAACAGTTTGTATATCGCGACTTACGGCGATACTAATAATATTTATAAGGTTGATATAGGCAATCTCAATAATGCGCAGCTTATATATTCAGGTTTAGCGGTTAACTCGATTTCTGTCGGAACCACAGGTGATATTTTTCTGGGCACTGCTTTTAAAGGCGTATTTATTTTATCGAACAATGTTGGTTCAAGCGTAATACCTAACGGGCCATTTTCAAATTTGTCCACAGGCACGGGCGTGGATGCGTTTAAGAATTTATGGGCTGTTTCCGGCGCATTGGGAAATTGGGTGGATGTTACGGGTATCTATAGATATGACGGAACAAACTGGAAGAATTTTACATACGATCATTATCCACAGCTAGGCAATGGGTGCTGCGGATGGACTACAGTTTGTCCTTCAAGATTTAACCCCGGCGTTGTTTGGGTTGGCGGCTTCGGAAACGGGCTTTTGAAAATTCAGGGAGACAGCCTGGTCCGCTATTTAGAAACTAATTCGGTTTTAAAAACTTATGGCGGAGCCGGATTTGTTTTAGCTATTTCTCCTGCTGAAGATAATAACGGAGATCTATGGGTAATGAATAATTACACGGTAACTCCGTTTGTAAACTTTTCCAAACAGCAGGTATATGCCATACCGCTTGGAAATTCGGCAGCCTATTTTGCTGATTTCATGGCTATTGATAATTACAATACAAAATGGGCTGTTCTTGATAATACAGAACCGAGCACTCCCCATGGGGTTCTGTATTTCAATGAATCAGCTAATACATGCGGGTTGATCGGGTACTCGCAGCTGGGATCGAACGTGACAGGCGTCAATAATGTAATAGTGGAAAAAAATGGAGAAGTATGGATTGCAACAAATAACGGGATAGTAATTGTGCAGGATCCTTATCAGGTAATAGCAAATCCTAACTCAATTCCTAATATGTTTAAAATGAGCATTATTGCTGACGGGTTGAGCACGCCTTTGCTTGAAAATGTAGTATCTATAGCCACAGATGCGCTTAATAACAAGTGGATCGGTACTTTAACAAACGGGGTTCTTTATGTTTCACCGGATGGTACAACTCTGCTAAACAGATTCACAACTTTGAATTCTCCTATTGCAGATAACAAGATCGTCGATATAGCGACCGACCCTGTTACCGGTAATGTTTACTTCGGAACAAACAAAGGAATAAGCAAGTATTCAACTATAGCCGTTCAGCCTCTGGAAGATTGCAGTGAAATTAAGGTGGGGCCCAGCCCGTTCATAATTCCAAACAGCAGCCTGTTAAGGATCGACGGGCTTGTAGCTGAATCAAGCGTTAAGATCCTCACCATCAGTGGAAAGCTTGTTTTCGAATTCCAGTCTGAAGGCGGCAGGATCGCTAACTGGGACGGACGCGATTTTAACGGAAATCTTGTTTCTTCCGGAATATACATTATAGCCGGCTACAACAAGGATGCAACTAAAGTCTGTACTGGCAAAGTTGCAATTGTAAGAAGATAAGGAATGACGTATGATTTTTCATTCTTAAAGAAAAAGAAGTTCTATAATGTTTATTTATTCTTTTTCTTTTTGATTATTTCATTTTCTTTATATTTCCGGAGTCTTAACAATTTTTTTGTTTTAGATGATTTTACTTTCATAAAAGCCTCTTCCGCAGGCTCTCTTGCGGCTAATTTTCATTTCTTTCCAATCCCGCTGCTTATTTATAGAATAGTCTACCTGATCTTTGGATTAAACCCCGTCCCCGTGAGGTGCCTGAATCTGGTTCTGAATGCTTCAGTTTGCGTGGTGGTTTGCAATCTTTCTTACAGAATATTTCAATTATTTGGCAAAGAAGAGGACGATAACGCCAGAATTTTGAAATCGTTTTTGTGCGGTTTAATTTTCAGCCTTCTTTTTATTCATGTAGAAACCGTAATATATTTTTCTGAACTACATGAGATGCTTTTTACTTTATTTTATGCGCTCGCTTTATATTTTTATTTTACATTCAGACTCAATAAACAAAGAAAATATTCGATATTCCTGATTTTGTTCTATGCATTGAGTCTTTTTTCGAAAGAGAGCGCCGTTACCCTGGTTTTGTGTATATTTTTAAGTGAAATATTCCTGTTTAAAAATAAGGTCGCGGGTTTTCTCAGCGGATATTATCATTTACTCGGAGTTACCTTTTTATTTGTTTTGATAAGATTATTCTTCTTTAGTAAATTTGATAAACTTGATTACACTTTTAATCTCATTGCCATAGTAAAAGAAATATTCAAGAACATAGTTTTTGCTTTTACGGCGTTTTGGGCTTCATTAGATTTTACTTATTTGAAAGATCTGTATAAAACCGGCGATGCAGATATTGTAATTATTTTTAAATCGGTTTTAGAGCATTACCCGGTTGCAATAGTAGTCGTGTTGATTTCTTTTTTATTGTACATTTTGATGTTTATAAAACGCGATAAGATAATATCTGTTTCATTTGTTTTCATTTTTATCGCAATCTCTTCTTTTGTTTGGCTGACAGGATATGAGAGGTATATGTATTTACCGTCTATTGGATTTTGCATTATGATAATTCAATTTTCTTTCAAAACGCCGGCAGGGAGCAGGAATCTGAAAATATTCGTTTTTGCTTTGCTAATTATTTTTTCTCTTTACAATATCTACAGTCTGATTCAAAAAGAGGAAAATTGGAAAAGGGCATCTGAAATTTCATTTGAAACCATATCGCAAATAGTTAGTATTACAAAAGAACTTCCTGCCGGTTCAGAGGTATATTTTAAGGATTTGCCGGGAGACTATAAAGGCGCATGGATCTTAAGAGACGGCATTCACGAAGTCCCCGAATTTTTTGTTAAAAGAAATGATATAAAGTTTTATTATTTTTATGAGATGCCTGTGATCGAAAAAATTCCAAACAACGTTTATGTATATGATTATTCAGATGGGAAGATATATGCAAAATAAAACCACACTAAAATTATGTTAATTATTCCATCAATAGACATTAAAGACGGAAAATGCGTCAGGGTTATAGAAGGACTTGCCGATAAAACCATGTATTATTCGGAAAGCCCTTTAAATATGGCAAAGCTATTCAGAAAAGAGAACGCTAAAGTTATTCATATTACCGACCTTAACGGAGCATATACCGGCAAAATGAACAATTTCCGTATAATTAAAGATATTGTTGATTCTGTCGGCGTCCCTATTCAAATAGGAGGCGGAATCAGAGATTATGAAACCGTGCGTCAATTAATCAGAGAAGTTGGCGTGTACAGAATTGTACTGGGCACTTCCGCTATCAATAATACAGATCTTATCGCTGAAACCCTTGATGAATTTGGACCAAGGCAAATTGTTATCGGCGTAGATGTAAGAAACGGATTTGTTGTAAAAGATGGATGGGTAAATCAAACAGACATTAAAGGCGTTGATTTTGCTTTAACCATGAAGGCTGCCGGAATTGAGAGGATAATTTATCAGGATGTATCGCGAGTGGGAACATTTTTGGGACCAAATTTTGAGGAAATAGTTGAAATGGCGCTACAAACAAAACTGAAGATCACGGCTGCAGGCGGCATTGGCGGTTACCTAGACTTAAGAAGAATGCAGGAGTTGGAAAAACTCGGTGTGGATTCTGTTATGATGAGCCGCCCTTTGTATGAGAATAAATTTCCCTGCATGGCGCTCTGGCGTGAACAGGAAAAAATAGACACTTCACTTGAGTTGCCAAAAGTTAAATAACTTTTTTTGATTAACATCCCGGTTAATCTGCGAAATTCTTATTATTATCATCATTATTCAGCGTATTAAATTTGAGTTGAATTCTATGTATCCAATTACTATAATTCTATATGTTAAAACTCATAATTACTTTTATTACAAATCGCTTATTTTTTAAGGGAGTTTTTATTGGTTTTTTATTGCTTTTCAACGTTCTTACGCTATTATCTCAGGTAACCGCCTCTCATCCAAATAATATAACCATAGCAAGCGATAGAGTATTTATGTTGAACGGACACCCGTTCTTCCCGATTGGAGTTTGTTTTGAGCTTGGCAAGGAAGCTTATGATCATGAGCTAAAGAAACCTAACGGCAACGGAACATATGGGTTTAATTTTATTAATTTGTTTTCTCAAAACGCGAACTTGTATTATTGTTTTGGTTCGAAAAATATGATTTCCGGCGATTTGAGATCCGGTTCTCAATTTGATAATATTTTAGGCGCTTATTGGGACCCGAATATTACGGTAAACAGTAATTATAACAGGATACAGAATTATTTAGATGACGGCGTCTATCTTCTATCAGATAATTTCGCTTTTTGCTCTGACGATGTATCCCATTGGGCGTGGTCAAACCCTGCGCCTTGCGCTGACAGCATAGTTTTAACTCCTCCCTTTGATCAAAATGCCAGAAATGAAGCTATTGACAGAATTAACAATCTGGCGCTTAAAAATAACAGCAGAGTGATAGGATACTATTCACTTGATGATGCGAATTTGTTCCAGGCTCAGGGACCAAATCCGCCCATGTATTACTATAATAATTTCAGGAACGTCAGAATTGAGAATTTGCAAAACAGTTATAATCATGTTAAAGAAGTCTATCCAAATTCAATTGTATTAATTAGTCTTCCTCCCGTGTATTTTCCACGGATATTTGATTATAATAATTGGCAGGATGTTAACGCTGCAAGAGATGCATGGGTAAACGATGCTGTTGCGTACTCAAATAGCGCCAATGTTTTTTTTGCGCCCGGGTACCTGACAATGGAAGACCCAAGCTGGTCTGCTGCATATAGAATTTATGACAATGGTTACCCTAAATATTTTCCCCGGCATATAAAAGAAACTTTAATTGACAGAGTTTTGTCAGCCTCAAATGAACCAAAGGCAGTTTTGGGAGGCCTTATCTTTGATATTTATCAAAGCGATCCGGAATGGAACGATCCAAAGATGAATGAAAAAGTAAAATGGGGGATATATGTGGGACTTCAAAAAGGGGCGACCGGTTTGATTTTTTTTGGCTGGCACAAAAAGGATCAGGATTACATTCTTCCCGGCACCGGACAAAGACTATACTTCAGGCCAATGTGGGATGCCATAAGACGCCAGGTAGATACGCTGGTTAATTTCAAACATCTGGACAGTGTCTTTGTAAAAACCAATTTGGGACAAGTTGGATATTCTGTTACATGCACTGATACCGCAAGCGACATTTCATATGCTATTTACAAAACTGATAACAGAACATGGACCGATTATTATATGTTAGTAACAAATAATCCGCTTGGATCTTTATTTGGTCCTGACGAAGGCAGTAAAGATATTACTTTTACCTGTAACACACATGACTTTAAAAACTATTTGGTGACAGAAGTATTTTCAGGTCATACAGTGCCGAAGACAGGCCTTAATACATTTAATTACACGTTGCCGTGGTTTGGGACGGCAATGTTTCATATAACCACACGAGGCAGCGAATCTTTTGTGCCAAACGATTTTTATTTATCGCAGAATTACCCGAATCCATTTAATCCTGTTACACGTATAAACTACGGGATGCGCAAAGATGCAAATTTGACAATTAAGGTTTATGATGGATTGGGCAAATTGGTTAAGACCCTGGTAGACGAATATAAATCACGCGGTCAATATGAAGTTACATTTGACGGAACTAATTTTTCAAGCGGTATTTATTTTTATAAGATGAAGGCAGGCGGGTTCGAACAAAC
>CAZMRG010000064.1:0-17184 GCA_964568655.1 uncultured Ignavibacteriales bacterium
CATTTGGCGTCTGCATTGAAGCTTTGGCTGAAGAAATCATATTAGGGTCTTCGCCAATAATATATTTCACTCCATTAAACAATTTACTTAATTCATCCGGCATAGCCCTTACGCTAATGCTGGCGCAGCAAGAACAAACAACAGCGCCTGACCTGGAATATTCATAAAATTTTGAATCATCCAAAGAGCTCTTGCATTTTCTGCATTTAGGTTGTTGTTTTCCGTAAGTTAAATGGAATGTATACTCGCCTGTCATGTTTTGCTGGTCCCTGCCCTGCCCGTCCTGAAGATCTACGCCGTTTTTAATGGCATCATCTAGGATCATGTTTCTCCAAAAGTCGTAAGGGAAATCAGCCGTCTTTTGACAGATAGGGCATTCAATATGTTCAGCAAGCGCGTTCATAGGCAATGGATTGCCGCATGATCTACAGGAGGTGTTTAATTCTAATCCAATACCTATCATTATTTATTTTAATTTATTTTAGCATTAACTCTGAGATGAGTTCGAAATCATTTACCGGTATTTCTAATATCCCGAAACGAAACTGATAACCCCAATGCTGTTTATCTTTTATGAATGTTAATTTTTCTATAAGCGGAAGTATGGATATCTCTTTACATTTTTTATATTCAACATTTCTTCTGTTTGGAATAAAATCTTTGCTCATTTCCGCCTTATAAATTTCATCATCCTTCACAATCCCTATAGCGGTGAAGCGTTGGCATTTTTCTTCTTTGTTAAAACTTATTTTCGGTGAGTAATAGATCAACCAGTCCCCTTTTTTCATTTTTACAAGAGGCGCCCGCTTGCCATGCCCCGCCTGAGCAAACCCGCCCTCAACTCCTTTTAAAACGTGGTCCTTCGAAACGACCGCTATCCAATATCTTACGGACAAAGACTTAAAATTTTATGCACACGTTTTTAGGTTCTGTAAAAAATCTTAACGCTTCCATTCCGCCCTCGCGGCCAAGCCCGGAGTTTTTCATGCCGCCGAACGGCGTGCGCAGATCGCGGATCATCCAGCAGTTTATCCAGACTATTCCCGTTTGAATTTTTGATGCAATCCTGTGAGCCTTATATATATTTGTCGTCCATATGGTCGAAGCAAGTCCGTACTCGGTATTGTTAGCCATCATCAGCGCTTCTTCTTCCGTTTCAAAGGGAATCAGCGTTACAACGGGACCGAAGATCTCTTCCTGGTTTATTCTGCAGTCATATGGTAATCCTTCTATAACAGTCGGTTCGATAAACCAGCCGTCTTTGCACCTGCCTTCAACTTCAACGCGCGAGCCGCCGCAAAGGATTTTGCCCCCTTCTTCTTTTGCAAGATTTATATAATACAAAATCTTTTCCATATGCTGAGCCGAGACAATAGCTCCCTGGTCCGTATCAGCCGCCAGAGGGTCGCCTACTTTCAGCTCTTTCACTTTTGCAACAAAATCTTCTTTGAATTTTTCGTAAAGCTTCTTCTGGATAAAAACTCTGGGACCGCAAAGGCAGATCTCACCCTGGTTCTGAAACGATGAGCGCACGGTGGTCTCAACCGCGTCTTCGTAATTGCCGATCTCTTCAGAATATTCGGATGGCAGGCAATCGTCAAAAATTATTACCGGGTTCTTGCCGCCCATTTCAAGCGAAAGTTTTTTAAACATTGGCGCTGCAATGTTCGCAATATCTGCGCCCGTTTTAGTGCCGCCCGTGAATGTGATGGCTTTTATTTTTGGATGAGCTGAAATTGCCCTGCCTACTTTACTGCCGTAGCCATGTATAATATTTAAAACTCCGTTTGGCAAACCTGCTTCTATGCAAGCCTCAGAAAGCATGTGAGCCGTCATTGGGGTTATCTCGGATGGTTTAGCGATAACCGTATTGCCTGTTGCAAGAGCAGGCGCGATCTTCCATGTAAAAAGATACAATGGAAGGTTCCACGGCGATATAGCGCCAACCACGCCAATGGGACTGCGAATCGTGTAGTTCACAGCCTTATCTTCCATTGAATGAGACTCGCCTGAAAATCCCTGAGCAGCTGATGCGAAAAATTCGAAGTTCCTGATTGCGCGTGGTATTTCTATGTTCTTCGCAAGCGAAAGAGGTTTACCGTTATCAACGCACTCAGCCCGGGCAAATTCTACAAGGTCACGCTGAATAAAGCCCGCTATCTTCATCATGAATTTCGAGCGTTCTTCCTGCGGCGTCGCCGCCCACACGGGGAAAGCTTTTTCAGCCGCCTCTACGGCCAGCTCAATATCTCTTTCATCGGAATCGGGGATTATTTCGTATGGTTTGCCGATTGCCGGATCATAATTATCAAAATACTCGCCCGATACCGGTTCAATTAGTTCCCCGTTGATATAGTTTTTAATCACTGATTATTAGATTCAGATTTCTTTATTCTTTTACTCAATTCGCTCAAATGACATCTGAGCAGAGACGAAGAACACTCTATTCATTCACTTACTCTATTCACTCACTTACTTTATTTACTCTACTCACTTATTCGTCCCCGCAGCAGCCGATAACGACATTCTTACAAAAAGGACATTGGTAATGCCCGTGAACCCACACAAATATTACTTCTCTGTTGCAATACGGGCAAACGGTTTTATTCTTTTCGTTTTCATCAAATTTCTTCAGCTCTTCATTCAATCTCTTTTCATTCTTATTCAGGTTTTTTTCATTATCCATTAAACCAAAAATAATTAAACGATTTAAATTACTGGAATTTGATTCTTACGGTTTTAAACCGGATAATGAAGATAACCGTTTTGATGGAGCGCAGCGAGTGAAAATATTAAGGCTGAACTTCTTCCATTAGCGTGCGAAACGCTGTAAACTTTCTTCCGAATTTTTCTTTGTGTTCTGCCTGAAGAATGGCCGCATGTTCAATCTGGTAGCGCTCATAGTCTTCTACCGAATTCGCAAAGTACTGTGTGACAAATGTTTCGCCATCGCCCTCTTCCGGTTCCGGCGATACAACGCGGTACAACGCGCTCTTTGAAAAACAGTTTGTAGCCATTACATTAGGAATGTGCTTATCTGTCATCCATTCAAGCCACTCATCAAGAACAGATTCATCTACCACAATTGAAACATTGTAAATTAGCATAGTTTTATGATTAAGTTATATTTACAAAAAAATATTCAGTTTGTCTTAAAATTATGTTACAGAGTCTGCAGCCGGCCCCCGTCAACAGGCAGGTTAATTCCGTTTATATAAGCCGCAAGCGGCGACGCCAGGAAAGCCGCGGCATAAGCCGGCTCTTCAGGTTCGCCAAACCTTCCTGTCGGTATATCCCGAAGCCAAAAGTTTGTCGCTTCTTCAACGCTTATCCCGGAATTTTTTGACATAGTCTGAATAAGCGAATTCAGCCTGTCTGTATTGGTTGCGCCCGGAAGAATGTTGTTCACGGTTATACCAAAAGGAGCAAGCTCCGAGGCAAGCGTTTTCGCCCACGAAGCAACCGCTGCGCGTATAGTGTTTGAAACGCCTAGTCCCCTGATAGGCTGCTTAACGGACGTTGAAATTATGTTTATTATCCTTCCGTACTTTTCTTTCTTCATTCCCTCGATCACAGCCTGGACAAGGATCTGGTTGCAAATTAAATGGTTCCTGAATGCGCTTTCAAATTCGGCAGTCTCCGCTTTGGAAGCTTCGCCCGCTTTAGGGCCACCCGTATTGTTAACTAATATGTGAACAGGCGGATTTTCGGAAACAAAGGCGTGGAATTTCTTCTTCAACACATCCGGCTCAGAAAAATCAGCGACGATAAAATTATGGTTCTGCTTTTTTGAAGCGGGCAATTCTCTCAGTACTTTTCTTAAAGATTCTTCATTCCTTGCTACAAGTACTACATTTGCTCCTGATGCGGCAAATTGCAGCGCTATTGCCTTTCCAATTCCCTGGGTGCTTCCGCATACCACGGCATTCTTATTTGATAGATCTATCTGCATTATTTGTTTATTATTTTTTTTTGCTCGTAAAACTAAACCCGAGGTGTTCAATAAGCTCTTTCGGAAGCTCAGGCAATTCCGAACGCGGCACTAGATATGTTGATAGATTGAACAGGTCAACAAATATGCGGTGCTTATCGACGGTTTCCATCAGGTACTGATGACCTGAAGAACCGCCTGTGCCTACTTTAGCGCCAATCATCCTGTGCACCATTAAAGCATGCCTGTAACGCCACTCAGTGAACAACTCATCTAAATCAACAAGACTGCTTAAGAGCATGAACGGCAAATGTAGTATTGGTTCATCCCTGTACAGATTTATAAAAAGCGCGGCAAGCGTGGCTTTGTTCGATAAATGCTTATGCCCTTCTCCAACAAGTTCATCATGTTTTGCTTCGTCGAACAGCGCGGCAAAATGTTCGCGCGTTCCCGCAAGCTGCTTTAGCTGGAATTCTTTTTTCTTTTCTGTCAGCGTTGCGTTGCCTGAAATAATCTCTTCTTCATTATCTAGCATTCGCTCAACGCATTTTTTATATTCCTCCCAGAACCTGAAACCGCCAAATCCCAAAAACGGAGTACGCTCCAGCCACTTTTCAACAAGTTCTAACAGCGAAGGATTCTTTACCGTTTCAATTATCAGCTTCCTGTGATTTTCAGCGAGCGTATTCAGATAATCTATATTGTTATATTTTATCCTTTTTTCATTTGTAAGGCCAAGCTTATTTTCGATCAGCCGGAACTGAAAACTCTGGAAGCCGGATGCAGGGATTAAATAATCCCTGAACTCAAGAAAATCCAGGGGCGTCATTGTTTCAAGCACGCGAAGCTGTTCTATAAGTAACTTCTGGATTTCTATAATTCTCTGTATCCGCGAAACAGCGATACCGATACTTTTTTCGTCCACGCTGTCGTCGAGGAACATCGCGTTCACAGAATCTATTTCATGCAATATCTGCTTGAACCAAAGCTCATACGCCTGGTGAACCGTTATGAACAAAAGCTCGTCATGGGCTTCATCGCCATACTCCGCGCTCTTTGGGCGCTGAGCGGATAGAAGCTTATCCAGCTGGAGATAATCGGAATAATATATCGGCGGATACGGCTTTTTCATAATACTTTAATGTAATATCAACTAAGATAAAACATAGCGCTTAATATTAAAAGCAAGAATTTTGAATAGAAAATCTGAATGGGATTATACCTGAATACTGCGTCCCAATTGGAGTATGGGACGCATAAATTCTAAGATCGAGGATTAAAGCTGAACATATCAATCGTCAGCGTCGTCTTCATCAACCTGCTGCGATGCGCCGCCGACAATTCTGAATACGGCAAACTTCAGATAAGTTGTCTCATCCATAGCGGGAAGCTGCGGATGGTCCATAGCCGCGCCGCTTTGATGCACAAGCTGCACCGTTCTTCTGGCCTTCATTGCGGAGAGCTTCAACGCGTCTGCGAAGTCGCTCCTTTTTATATGGTGCGAGCATGATGAAGTTACAAGATAACCGTTATCTTTTATTATCATCATTGCAAGCTTATTGATCTTTGTATAGCCTTTGATCGCGACGTCGACGGTTTTCTTGCTTTTTGTAAATGCGGGCGGATCGATAACCACTACATCGAATTTTTTGCCTTCTTTTTTGCACCGCCTTAAAAACCCGAAAACATCAAACCTGAAATATTCCGCTGGCGTGCTGAATCCATTCAGTTCGAAATTGTATTTGGCGTTATCAACTTCAGTCTGCGAGATATCCACAAACGTAACTTCAGAAGCGCCGGCATAGGCGGCATGAAGACCGAAACCGCCGGAGTTGCAGAACGCATCGAGCACTGATTTGGCAGGAACCAGCTTTTCGATAAATTCCCTGTTATCACACTGGTCAAAGTAAAAGCCTGTCTTCTGAGCAGTATCGAATTTTACTTTGTACCTGATACTCCCGTCATCTATAACTTCTTCGCCGATACTTCCGAGGTAAACATCGTCTTTAACTTCAAGCCCTTCAAGAACCCGGAAATAAGTATCGTTCAGCGTGAAGATGTTTTCGGCTTCGAATTCGGTTTTAAGCACTTCAACTATCGTATCAATGTTTTTCTGCATCCCATATGAATAGACCTGCAGAACATACGTATCATTATACTTATCGATAATAAGCCCCGGTAAAAAATCGCTCTCGCTGAATGAGAGCCTGAATGACTTTCTGCGCGGGTACATTTCTTCCCTGAGAGCCATTGCGTCTGCAAGGCTTCGGAATATGTATTCATAAAAATCGCCGTTATAATGCTTGCCAAGCATTCTTGCCGCTATAAGCGAATTTTTATTATATAAAGCGTGACCAACCATTTGGTTCGCCGAATCGTAGACTTCGATAATATCTCCGTTATCGGCCTCGCCTCTTAATCTCTCGACTTCATTGCTGAACACCCAAAGGTGCCCCTGAAGAAGCCGTCTCTCTTCGAACTTCTTAAGAATTAATTTTGCAGTTTTAGTAGTAGTCACAGTATTAAAAAGTAAAATTAAACGTTATAAAGCGCCCTGGTTAGTTTATTGGAAACTTCTTCTGCCACGGTTGACAGATTAGGATTGCCGACCGATTGCATAGCAACCATCGGGTTTATCGCCGATACTTCCACTGAGCCGTCTTCCAATTCCTGGATAATAACATTGCATGGAAGCATTACACCTATGTTCTTCTCAGTTGTCAATGCCTTGTACGCTAAAGGGGGATTGCAGGCTCCGAGTATTCTGTATTTTCTGAAATCGACGTCTAGCTTCTTCTTAAGCGTTTCTTTAACATCAATTTCAGTCAGTACGCCGAAACCTTCTTTCTTAAGTTCCTCGACAGTCTTTGAGACCGCTTCATCAAAACTAAGGTCTACTTTCTTGCTGCTGTGATAATTCATAAAAAAGAGCCCTTCCTATGGTCGTACAAAGATATAAATACCTTAAACAAATATAAATGCATTCAAATAGAATTCATTGAATCCGCAAGAATCTCTGCGTCGCTTAAATTGTTATAAATATGAGGTGAAAGCCTTAAATAACCCTCTCTTAAGGCTATATAGATGTTCTTTTCTTCAAGCGCCAGTTGTATTTTTTTGTTGAAAGAAGGGTCAACATGCGAGAAAATAAGTATGTTTGAACGGTGATCCGGATTCAGGTCGCTTTCAATTCTGTATTTAGTTTTATCCAGCTTCTCAATAAACCTGTCCTGAACTTCAAGAATATGGCTGTAAATATTTTCAACTCCCAGCTCCATGAACCAGGAAATTGAATCATTCATCCCAATCATTCCAAGCGTGTTTAGCGTTGAATTCTCATAAGCTGAACCTGTGTTTTTGAAATCAAGTTTATAATCAAGGAAGTGGTCAAAATCATAATTGACGCTTGTTGTACCCATAAATGTCGGGTTAATATAATCCCTGTACTTTCTTGATATGTATGTGAACCCTGTTCCTGCCGGCGACATTAGCCACTTCTGGTTTCCGGAACACAAATAATCTATTCCGGATTTCTGAACATCGATCGGGCAGATGCCGGTTGCCTGTATGGCATCTACAACAAGAAAAATATTATGCTTCCGGCAGAACTCGGCTATACTTCTTACATTATACCTGTACCCAAGAAACTGTACATAACTTAAATTGAACACACGGATATTGTAATCTATCAGCGTTCTTTTAATGACGGTTTCGTTCGCATAACCTTTTGATGAAGCGATTGTCAAAACTTTCGCGTTGCCAAGCGCTTCCTGATTCAGCCACGGGTAAACAACTGCAGGGAACTCTGAGTCAAGAAAAGCGACTTTATTATCATTAGGCGCAAACTTAATACCGTTAGCAAAAATATTTATACCATGTGTTGCATTGGAAGTAATTGCGATATCATCAGCTGAAGCGTTTATCAGTTTTCCGCAGGTCGCCTTGATCTCTGCGATCATATCCATGTTGAAAAGGCTCAGGTTCAGATAGTCGCGAGTGAATTTTGCCATGAAATCGCTGAGTTTTTTCACAACTCTTTGAGGATACGGCGTATAATGCGCCGCGTCGAAATAAATGAACTTTTCTAAAAAGGGAAACTGTGCGCGAATTTGTTCGTGATTATCCAGCATCATTAATCCTTAATTATTTAATCTTGTTAATTGCGTTTGTAACGTCTTCAAGAAGGTCTTCAATATCTTCGATACCGACAGATAATCTCACCAGGCCATCGGTAAGCCCGAATTTCTCGCGTTCTTCTTTCGGAACGGCGCCGTGAGTCATGCTTACCGGGTGGCATGCAAGACTTTCAACTCCGCCCAGGCTCTCGGCACGCGCAAATATTTTCAGCTCATTAAAAAATGTTTTAGCGTTTTCCAGAGAACCAAGGTCCAGTGAAACTATTCCGCCGAAACCTGTCATTTGCTTTTTGGCAAGTTCGTGCTGCGGATGAGATTCAAGCCCCGGGTAAATTATTCTTTTGATCTTATGCGAGTAATTCTTTTCAAGCTCTTTTGCAATAATTGTCGCATTCTCATTATGCTTTTCCATTCTGAGTGCAAGAGTCTTTGTTGCTCTAAGCGCCAGGAATGCATCAAACGGCGAAGGTACAGCCCCAACAGAGTTCTGAATAAATTTCAGCTGCTCGGCGATCTTTTCGTTGCTCGTAATAATTGCGCCGCCGATAACATCGCTGTGCCCGTTAATGTATTTAGTTGTGCTGTGGAGAACTATGTCGCAGCCCATATCCAAAGGCCGCTGAAAATACGGACTCATGAAAGTATTATCGACTACAGAGATTAGTTTGTTAACGCTTGCTACGTCGGCAATCATATCAAGGTCGGTCAATGTCAGCATCGGGTTAGAAGGAGTCTCGACATATATCATTTTGGTGTTTGGCCTCAGCGCTTCGCCAATCTTATCATAATCAGAAGTATCTACCCACGAAAATTCGAGCCCGAACCTCCTGAAAATCTTATCAAATATTCTGAACGTACCTCCATACACGTTGCTGGTAACGATTACGTGGTCGCCGCGGCTTAAAAGCGTTGCCACAGCGTCAATAGCGCCCATCCCGCTTGAAAAGCAAAATCCATATTTGCCGTTTTCCAAAGCGGCAAGATTCCGCTCAAGCGCAACCCGTGTTGGATTTATACTTCTTCCGTAATCGTATCCCTTAGATACCCCAAATGCCTCATCCGCATAAGTGGAAGTCGCGTAAATCGGAACGGATACCGCCCCTGTTGTTTTTTCAGGCTCCTGGCCCGCATGTATTGCCTTAGTTGAAAATTTCATTCTGTTTTACCCATCCCCGCGAAAGCGGGGATCTTATTACATTTATTGATTAGGTTTACAATATCCTATTTTTTAAAATCTTTCTACGTGTCTAATAACAAAATAATAATGAAAAAATATTTCACGCAGAGGCCGCAGAGGTAACGGAGACATCCGTTTTCTCCGGCGTATATCTTTATTCGCTATATAAAATCCAGAACATCATATCTTGTGAGTATGCCGGTTATTTTTCCGAACTGGCTGATAAGTATTGCCGGCGATTTCTTTAGGCTGGTTATGCCCTTCTTAATATCTTCATTCTCATCAACTACAGGATATGGCTTATCCATCACTTCGCTTACTTTTTTTTCAACTATACCCGGATTAACAATAATCTTACTCATCACAACAGCTTCTTCCAATGAACCGACGGGGCCATTCTCGCTCAGTACCGGGATTTGAGAGATATTATACTGTTCAAATTTATTTACTGCTTCGGCAATCAGATCGTCCGGCGTTACTGTAACAAGATTCGGCAATCCGCCCGCCAGCTTAGTCTGCAGCGCAACGCCCACAGTAGTTTTATCTTTTTCCAGCAACCTCTTCTGGCGCATCCATTCATCTGAATGATGCTTGCTCAGATACCGCTCACCTATATCGCACACAATAAATACAACAAGACTGTTTTCATCAAGCTCTTTGGCAACTTTCAACGCAGCGTACAGGATAGTGCCGGTGCTGCCGCCGCAAAAAATTCCTTCGACGCGTGTGAGATTTCTTGACATCTGGAATGAATCTTTATCAGTTACATTTATTATCTCGTCAATGTATTTGAAATGCACGTTTTCCGGGAGCATATCCTGCCCGATGCCTTCGACAAAATACGGCGTGCCTTCGGTGACTATCCCGGATTCTTTATAAGTCTTAAATATTGAACCGTATGGATCGCCTGCTATTACTTTAATGCTTGGATTTTTTTCTTTCAGGAATTTCCCTACTCCGCTGATTGTGCCGCCTGTACCTATGCTTGCTACAAAGTGAGTTATCCTTCCGCCGGTCTGTTCCCAAATCTCAGGGCCCGTTGTCAGGTAATGCGCCTCAGGATTTGCAGGATTATTATACTGGTACATGAAAAGCGAGTTCGGCGTTTCCTCAGCCAGCCTTTTTGCAACGCTTACATAATGCTCAGGGGTGTCATGCTTAGCCGTCATGGGACAAATAACAACATCCGCTCCAAATGCAGTCAGGTATCTTCTTTTTTCAGCAGACACCTTATCGGTCATCACGAAAATTGATTTGTATCCCAGCACAGCTGCCGATATTACCATGCCAATACCTGTGTTGCCGCTTGTAGCTTCAATTATGGTGCCGCCAGGCTTTAACATCCCTTTCTTTTCAGCATCGCGAACCATGGCAAGCCCAATACGGTCTTTCACGCTGCCGCCCGGATTCATAGATTCCATTTTTGCATACACCGGGGCCTTGAATCCTTTGGTGAGCTTATTAAGCTTCACCAGCGGCGTTCTGCCAAACAGTTCTAAAATATTGTCAGCTACTCTCATTCAGATTTAAAATTCAATATATTTTATTAATCAGATTTTTTATCAACCGAATACACATTCGGATTTACAATTTCCATATATATATCAGGCTTAACAACGCCGGTGAATCCGAATTTTTTGTACAATTCGTGAGCATCGCGCGTGAGCAATATCCATCTTCTGAATCCTTTGAAATCGGGATACTTCATAATGCATTCCATTAACCATTTTGAGAGTCCCTTGCCGCGGTGCGATTCAAGAATAAACACATCGCCTAAATATCCTATGGTTGCCCTGTCGCTGATAACTCTTGCAAATCCAACCAGCTTACCGTCATCATAAACTCCGAAACAATCGGAATTCTCAATAGATTTTTGCACGGTTTCAAGCGGAATACCTTTTGCCCAATAACAATTGGTAAGGAAGTTATGAACCGCCAATATATCCAGCTTTGATTTATCGTTACTGATAAGGAAATTATCTTTCTTCTCTTCGAATATCACTTAGAATTTCCGTTTACTAATACCATGTTTACAAAGTTGTAAGCTATCACGCTCCCGTCTTCTCTCAGCAGGCTCACTCTGAAATACCCATCGGACCAGAAATTAATTCCTGCAAAAAAAATGTAATCCCACCCGGATTCAATGTCAAACTTATGCGTTCCGGCATGAACATACTCCCCTGATTCATACTTATCAACAACTACGCTTACTTTTTTTTCTTTAATTGGCCCTTTAGTTCTAGCCATTACCGTTATTGAATCGCCCCCGGGACCGGTTCCAAATGTGTTAGTTACGCCTACTTCTTTGCCGTCTTTATATTCACGGCAGAAATAGATCATATCGTTGGTTAGATCCTGGCCTGAAACGTTTGCAGCAAGGGAAAAAAGAATAAACAAAAACAAACCGTATTTCTTTTTCATACCCACCTCTTTAAACAAGTTTTTTGTTTCAGCGATGGAACTCAATACTCTTAAATTATGCCGGCCGCATCAACGGGAAAAAGATCACATCACGTATTGTATGTGAATTTGTAAGAAGCATTACAAGCCTATCCACTCCCATACCAACGCCTGTTGTAGGAGGCATACCAACTTCAATTGCTTTAATAAAATCTTCGTCCAGCGGATGAGTCTCTTCCTCGCCGCCCCTGCCGCGCTCGACTTGCTGCTCCAATAGCTGCCGCTGCAATACCGGGTCGTTAAGCTCGCTGTATGAGTTACCCAGCTCCCATTTATTTATATATGGCTCAAAACGCTCGGCATAAATTACCTGCTCCGGGTCTTTCTTCATTTCTTCCAACTGCGCCGCTGAATACTCTCTTAGCGGTTTGACAAGCGGGGTTGTGTCTATCGGGTGGTCGATAACAAACGTCGGCTGAACCAGTGCATCCTCACAGGTTGCTTCAAACAAGGCAGCCACCACTAATCCTTTATTGTTTGATATTTTCGGGTCAATACTAATTTTGTTATCGTTCATGTATTTAATAATGTCCTCTTTAGATGCATTAAGCACGTCAAGCCCGGTTTTTTCTTTTATTGCGTCGGTCATTTTTAACCTGCGCCATGGCCGCTTGAAATCTATTTCAGTCCCGATATAATCAATTTTGGTTTTACCGTGAATATCAATGCATGCCTGCTCGACAACTTCTTCAAACATGTTCATGCTGTCGTTATAATCGCCGTATGCCTGGTACCACTCGACTTGTGTAAATTCCGGATTATGGGTTCTGTCAATTCCTTCATTTCTGAAATCGCGGACAAACTCATATACGCGGTTAAATCCGCCTACAATAAGGCGTTTTAAAAACAGCTCGTTTGAAATTCTCAGGTACAATGGCAGGTCAAGCGTATTATGATGCGTGATAAACGGTTTTGCATTTGCGCCGCCGTATATTGTCTGGAGCGTCGGCGTTTCAACTTCAAAGAAGCCGTACTTCTCTAATGTTCTTTTTATCGACTGGATGATCTTTGTTCTTTTTATAAACGTGTCTTTAACATTTTCATTAACTATCAGATCAATGTAACGCTGACGGTAGCGCAGCTCAACATCTGCGAATGCGTCGTGCACAATTTTCTCGCCCGTCTCGGAAACTTCTTCTTTAACAACCGGCAGCGGATGGATCGTCTTTGTAAGCAGAGTAATTGAAGTTGCATGGACCGAAACCTCTCCCATTTTCGTTCTGAACACGTAACCGTTGACTCCGATAATATCGCCTATATCCAACAGCTTAAAGAGTTTATAACCATCTTCGCCGACGTCATTTAACCTTATGTAAATCTGTATTTTACCGGCTTCATCCTTGATATGACAAAAGCTTGCCTTACCCATTTTACGGATCGCCATAATGCGTCCGGCTACAGAAATTATTACCTGCTTATTCTTCTCGGTTTCTTCTTCGGTGGCCGGGTCCTTAAAGTTCGACAGAATTTCTTTTGAGTTTGTACTAACATCAAATCGATACGGGTACGGATTCACTCCGAGCTTCCTGATCTCTTCTAACGAGTCTAACCTGCTTTTTATTAAATCATTTTGTTCAGACAAAAAATTGATTCTCCTTTAGAAATTAAACAGCATTTTCAAACAATTAACTTAGTGTAATCAAACATCAACAGCAAAAAAAGCATAGCACAAAGAACACAAAGCGATGAACACAAAGAACGCAAAGGTTAATAAATATTCTCCCACTCCATCTAATTGATCAATCTCGTTATTCCATCTTTAAGCATTTTTACATTAAAATTTATCAATAATCCAAGCTTAAATTCGCCGAGTTTCAAGTACGTTAAAGTTTGAGCGCAATAAACACTTTTCACTAGCTCAACTGATTTTGTTTCAACAACTAACATATTCTCAACTAATATATCCAGCCTGTAACCAATTTCGAACTTAATTTCTTCATATATTAAGGGCACGGGTTTTTCTTTTTCCGCAATATAACCGGCTTTTCTTATCTCATAGATTAAACACTCTTTATAAACATTTTCTAATAATCCCGGACCCAGTTTTTTATGAACTTTTATCGCAAGTCCTATAACAATATTTGATAATTCATTGACATCAATGTTTTTCATATACCTTACTATAATATTTCCAAAAAAGGACTTTATAAATCAGAAAAACTTATTTTTCCTTTGTGTTCTTTGTGATCATTCTTTGTGGACTTTGTGTTATGCCTTTTTATCTCTTTTGTGATTACTTTCCTGTGAAGTTAATTTTTTTAGCGAAGCAACTTCTGCCGCGTCAAGATATCTCCATGAGCCGGATCTGAGATCTTCAATTTTCAGACCGGCGTATTCAACACGTTTCAATTTTCTTACAAATAATCCGATGGCTTCAAGCATCTTCCTTATCTGGCGGTTGCGCCCCTCATGAATAATTATTATTAATTCATGCTTGCCTGTTTCAGGTACAACTTTTACATTTGCCGGACCGGTAAGTTTGCCTTCAACTTTAACGCCTGTTCTGAGCTTGTGCAGCTTTATTTCATCTACAGGATTATTCACTTTTACCTGGTATGTTTTAAGCACATTGTGCTTGGGATGCATCAGCTTATTGGCAAGGTCGCCATCGTTTGTAAGAAGCAACAGCCCCTCGGATTCGTAATCCAGCCTGCCCACAGGATAAACTCTATCCTTCAATTTGACAAGGTCCATAACCTTGGGCCTGTTTAACTCGTCTGCTGTGGTTGTAATATAGCCCTTCGGCTTATTGAGGAGTATATAAATGTTCTTTGACTGACTCTTTACCGCTTCGCCGTCGATCTTCACTATATCATTTTCAGGGTCTATCTTTGTTCCGAGCTCGGTTATGGTCTTTCTGTTAACCGTAACCCTGCCCGTCTCGATCAGCTCGTCAACTTTCCTTCTGGCTGCAAAACCTGAATTTGCGATGAACTTATTTAACCTGATTAAACCCTGCGGGTCGCCGCTTTGCAGTTCATTGGTCTGTTTCTTCTCCACCGGTATCTTTCCTCTCTTCATTATACTTATACTCAACCGAATCAGCTAAGCTTACATCTGAAGCGCTTTCTTCATGTTCTTCTTCGTGCTCATCTTCTATATCCTCTTCAAGAGGCAATCCTGTAGATATTTCACGTATTTTGTTCTTAACGGCTTCAGGAGTCAGCTCGCCGCTTGCAATTTTTGCCTTCATCAGATTTATTTCTTCAAAGAAATCCATATCTGATTGCGAAACTCCCTCGGGCGGACTGTGCTTAATAATTTCTTCGATTGCTTTTAGCGACGGCAAGTCATCTGTTGAATTTATTCCAAGGTATTCAAGGAATGCAGGCGTTGTCCCATAGAGCATGGGCCTGCCTACTACTTCCGCCCTTCCCTTAATGGTAATTAAGTCTTTTTCAAGCAGCGAACCGATGATGTAATCAACATTCACGCCTCTGATAGCTTCAATCTCCGATTTTGTTATAGGCTGGTTGTATGAAATTATAGCAAGCGTTTCAAGCGCCGATTGTGACAGCCTTCTTTTCAGTTTCTCTTTGTTGAGCTTCGCGAGCCACGGCCCGAAATCTCTTTTGGTTGCAAACCGGTATGCGCCTGCAACCTGAACTATATTAAAAGCAAAATCAGGATGGTTGTATTTCTCTACAAGCTCGTTTACCGCCTTTTCAATATTACGAATGTCGGCGGTAAGCCCCGTAGCGTTCTTTTCTTCGTTGATGATATCCTTCATCTGCTTAAGCGATAAAGGCCTGTCCGAAGAAAAAATTAAAACCTCTACAATCTTTTTTACTATTTCGTAATCCATTTTATTTGTCCCTAACCTGATTTCTTAAGTCCTGCGGACTTCTCCGGGCGGCGCCCGGAGTTACGGTTCAATTTTCTTAATTCGTAATTCTCAATTCGTAAATCGCAATTAATCAGCTGTATTCCAGCTCCCCGATTCCTTCTACAGGGATATCTGATATTTTGTATATAAAAAAATCGGTGATGCTGTCGTTAAATTTAATGCCGATAATTCCGTTCTTTATCATCTCAAGTATAGCAATAAACGTAACCACCACTCTCATTTTCTCCATCTGCAATATCATCTTCAAAAACGAAACATGTTCGTATTTGGAACACTCGCTGTGAATATATTCTATCTGTTCATCTATACTGACATTAAGCCTCATAATATTATGCACAATTTCTTTTGGCTGGTGGTCCATTGCGTACTTATATGCCTTAAGTAAATTATACAGAGTAAGGTTTTGTATGCTCATATCTTCTTCAACTGATTCATCAATCCTGTAATCGCCGTCAAAATCGTTTCTCAAAAACATCTTACGGCTTTCTTCTTCCTGAAGCTGGATCTCAGCTGACGCGTCTTTGTACCGTTTATATTCAAGCAGCCTCTTCACAAGTTCATAACGCGGATCCTCTTCCTCTTCTACGCCTTCATCCTTTTTGTAAAGCATCATCTTAGCTTTTATCTGGATGAGCGTTGCCGCCATCAAAATAAAATCGCTGGCGGATTCAAGGTCCAAAACCTGCAAATAATTCACATATTCAACAAATTCGTTGGTAATTTTTGAGATAGGAATATTGTGAATATCCAGCTCATCACGCTGAATAAAGAAAAGTAGCAGGTCCAGAGGGCCTTCGAATTCATTAAGCTTTATGCGGTACATTGTGCAAATATAAGGCTAAACGCCTTGAAAATAAAGAACTTTTGCCGTATGGCTCAAATGAGTCTCTAATCCCTCCGTTTACCATTGCTTCATAAAGTCAACGGGTATTCTATTTGTGGCATCTATAGTTAAATTTTATTATCCGCATTTCGTTTTTCATTTCAAAATCGGGTTTTCGTATTTATTTTTGTGCATCCAACAAGAATTTAAACCAACGGAAAAATGCTCGCAAAAATTTTCACTTCTGTTATTTTAATTACCTTGTTTGCAGCGTCGTCAAACGCACAGCTTGATGACTTACTGAAAAAAGGCAAGAAACAAATCTCAAATATAACGGCCCTTGATGAACAGGGAACCATCTCAACCACACTCAAAGACGCTTACCCTATAGCATTCTGGCTTCAGGACCTTGATAAAATCAGGCAGCCAATAGAACCTGCCGAATATTCGTTCAATCTTGAACCGGGATATTACAGGTTCAGCGTTCAATCATATTGCCTGCATGCAGGGACTTTTGTTAAGACAAACGGGTACGGATATTTGATGGCTCCGCTAATGGGCTCCCGCGCTGATTTAGTTCAGAACATTCTTCTGCGATCAGCTGAACATCCCGATATTGAGCAGAAGGACGTGCAAAGATTGATCTGGAGCGTTGAAGATAAAGTTAAATATTCCGACTGGCCCAACGATTTTAAAGTAAGAGTAAACCCGCTTTTAACCCCTGTTGAAACCGGTATGCTGGATGTAAACCCGACAGAAGTCGCGGCTGACCTTCTTCCCGACGATCTTAAAGCGTCGGCTAAATTCTAC